>CALPMR020000159.1 GCA_943324725.2 Bordetella parapertussis
CTGGCGCTACCTGGGCGATCGCCAGTGGGGCTGGCTGGGCACCCGCCCAGTGGCCGACATCCTGGTGCGCTTCCCACCGCTGACGGCCAGCTACGACGTGCAGGGCCAGGAACGATCGCTGCTGCGGGATTTCGAGCGCCAGCTGGCGGTGATGACGGCCCGCTATCGGCTCGGTGACGGCACCGGTGCCACCTTCGTCGGGCCGGCCAACAACTGTTCCCAGGATTCCAACCAGGCCCTGTTCGCCGCCATCAAGGGGCTGCAGCAGGAGCTGCGGCACCTGGATCAGCGGGCGCTGCGCGCCTGGCAGCAGCAGGATCCGGCCCAGGCCCGGCGGTTGCAGCAGCTGCTGCGACTGGAGCGGGAGTTGCGCCGCGCGCTGCTGCCCTTCGCGGGCCTGCGGCCGGACTGGCAGCACCAGAGTGAAGGTCTGGGGATCAGCCTGGAGGATCAGCCCCTGGACAACCTGCTGCGGGGCCTGGGCAGCTGGCGGGCCCTGCTGCCCAGGCTGGCCTGCGACACCGTGATCAAGGTGTTCCTGCGGCATGGCGCCTCGGCCCTGGTGCTGCGTGCCAACCAACTGGGCGGCGAACATCCGCAGATCGAACCCGTGGCCCCGCTCACCCTGGGTTGGTGAGCAAAGTGCTGCCTACCATGGCCTGAAGGGCAAGCGGATCCTCCGGCCCCTGCCCAGTCGCCCGATCGCCGATGCCAGCCGATCCCCTCATCGCACCACTGGCGCCTGCAACAACTGGCGCCCTGGCCCATCAAAGCGTTGATCCCGTGGCCGGTGTAACGGCCACACCAGAACTCGACTCCCTGGAGGAATCCGACTCCGAGCGCTGGATCCAGGTGGGCGGTTCGATCCTGCTCGACAGCGAGCAGGCGGTCGGCGAGGCCCTGGCTCCGATTCTGGCCAGCGGTCAGCCGAAACTGGTGCTGTTGTTCTGTTCCCCCAGCCACGATCTATCCCTGGCGGCGGCTCTGGTGGCCGATCAGATCGGTGCGGCCGGCTTGATCGGTTGCTCGACGGCAGGGGAGTTGGCGCCGGATCGCTCCAGTGGGGGAGGCATCGCGATCTGGGCTCTCGGCGGTGCTGGCTTCAGTGTCTCGACCGGCCTGGGCCAGGGCAGTGCCAGCGGCCTGCGCCAGGCAGCCAGCGATGCCGCCCATTGCCTCGATGGCCTGCAGCGCCGCGCCCATACCGTGCTGGTGTTGCTCGCCGACGGCCTCTGTGGCGACCAGATGGAGGTGGTGCGGGGGGCCTACGACGTGGCCGGCGTGGACGTGCCGCTGGTGGGGGGCTGCGCCGGCGACGACATGGCCATGCAGGCCACCCAGCAGATCTTTGGGCGCCGCGTTCACACCAACGCCGTGGTGGCGGCGGCGATCAGCTCCGACGCACCTCTGGGGATCGGTGTCTCCCACTGCTGGGAGCCCCTGGGGGAGCCGATGCTGGTGACCAGCAGCGATGGCACCTCGGTCTCCACACTCGAGGATCGACCAGCCCTCGACGTCTACCTCGATGCCTTTGATGCGCCCGACGAGGTGCGAAGCGATCCAGAACTGTTCGCCAGCTGGGCCACCACCCGCCCCCTCGGCATCCGCCGCCGCGATCGCATCGAGATCCGCTACGTCTCCGGCGCCGACTTCCAGTCCCGCAAGCTGCTGACAATCGCCGAGGTGCCTCAGGGGGGCCTGGCCTTTCTGATGCAGGGCGATGAGCACTCGGTGCTGGAGGCCACCCACATGGCCTGTCAGATGGCCTGCGAAGGCCTGCAAGGCGCCCCCTTGAAGGGCATGTTGTTGTTCGACTGCGTGGCACGACGCTCCGTGCTCCGGGACGAGCGCATCTCGGAGGAGATCAAACGCATCAACGCCGTGCGCGGCGATCTGCCGGTCGGCGGCTTCTACACCTACGGCGAAATCGCCCGCACCAAGGGAGCCGGCGGCTTCCACAACCAGACCCTGGTGGCCCTGGCCCTGGCATGAGCGAGGTTCCCTGGTCGTTGCACCTGCTCTCGGAAGTGCTCGCCGCCTTCTCGGTGGACGATCCCCATGCCCTGCGCAACGTGATCAATCGCGTCGCCGAGGCGGTGGATGCGGAAGTGGTGGCGATCCTCCGGGAGGGCAAGATCAGCCACTGCATCGGGCTCAGTGCCACCGAGCAGCCGTTGCTGATCGCCCATGCCCTGGACCATCCCGCCAGCCTCCGGCTGAGATCAGGCCTTCTATACACCTACTGGGCCCCCATGGGCGAAGGAGCTCTGCTGGTGGTGGGCCGCCTCAGGGAGCCCTTCAACCTCGAGGAACGCTCCCTGCTGCGGGCGATGGGACGCAGCATCCAGCTCAGTGCCCAGGTGCTGCAAGCCCTGACCGCCGAGCGCGAGGCCAAGGATGCCGCCCTGCTCCAGGCCACCCACGATGCGATGACCGGTCGGCCCAGCCGCTCCTTGGTGCTGGATCGACTGGAGGCCATCCTTTCCAGGTCCAACCCCGGCGATCGGGTGGCGACGGTGCTGTTCGTCGACATTGACCGCTTCAAACAGATCAACGATGTCCATGGTCATGCCTCCGGTGACCAGTTCCTGATCGCCGTGGCCAATGTGCTGCGCCGAGTCGTGCGCAGTGGCGACCTGGTCGGTCGGCTGTCCGGCGATGAATTCGTCGTCATCACCAGCACCGCCATGCATCAGGACGCCGAGGCCCTGGCGGCCCGCATCATCGAACAGGTCAGCCGGCCCCTGCTGCTGGCCGGCAAGCTGGTCAGCCATTCGCCGTCCATCGGCATCGCCTTTGCACTGGCTGGTGACACCGCCGAGACCGTGATCGAAAACGCCGACATGGCGATGTATCGCGCCAAGGATCGAGGCCGCGGTTGCTACGCCTGTTACGACCCGATGATGCGGCTGGACGCCCAGCACCGGGCCGCGATTGAGGCCGATCTGCGCCGCGGCGTCAGGCAGGGTGAGATCAGGCCCTATCTCCAGCCGATCGTCACGCTGCCGGATCGACGCCTGATCGGCTTCGAAGCTCTGGCGCGCTGGCAACATCCGCTGCGCGGACTGCTGGCCCCGAGTGAGTTCATCGGCGTGGCGGAGGATACCGGCCTGATCATCGAAATTGACACCCTGATCCTCAAGGAAGCGTGCGCCATCATCGGTGGTTGGCGCCTACACCACCCCGAGCAACACCTGCAGTTGTCCGTGAATGTTTCGGGGCGAACCTTTGCCGATCCCTCTCTGCCCGATCATGTGGCACGGGCCCTGCAGTCCTCCGGCATGGAGGCCGACAGCCTTTACATCGAAATCACGGAAACGATGTTGGTGGAGGACATCGAAGCCACCATCCAGGTGGTGGAACGACTCAAACAGCTCGGGGTGCGACTGGCGATCGATGACTTCGGTACCGGGTACTCATCGTTGCTCTATCTCAAACGCTTTCCCGTGGGCATTCTCAAAATCGATCGCTCCTTCATCGACGGGCTGGGGGTGGATCGCGAAGACGAAGTGATCGTCAAGGCAGTGATCGGCGTGGCCCGGGCCCTTGACATCGACCTGGTGGCGGAAGGGGTGGAAACCGAGCGTCAGCTGGAGATGCTGGTGGAGCTGGGTTGCGATTGTGTGCAGGGCTACCTGTTTGGCAGGCCCTGCGATGCCGAAGCTGCTGAAGCGCTGCTGAACCGCCAGGCAACATTGGCCAAGGCGGGCTGACCTTCAGGGCAGAACACCCGGGCGGCCGAACAGGTGACCCTGGCCCCGCAGACAGCCCATCGCCAGCAGGGCAAGCCGTTGGCTGTTGGTTTCAATTCCTTCTGCCACCACCTCCAGGCCGAGTTCGTGACCCAGGCGGATCATCGAGGCGATCATGCGTTCAAGTCGGCTGTCACAGCCGAGGGCTGCGGTGAACTCGCGGTCAATCTTGATGCCATCAATCGGCAACTTGGCAAGCCAGGAGAAACTGGCATAGCCGGTACCGAAATCATCAAGATGAATGCGAACACCGTGATTGCGCAAGGTCGTCAAGGCCTGGGCGCCGAGGCTGGTCTCCTTGAGGATTCTGGTCTCGGTCAGTTCGATCACCAGCCGCTGGGGATCGATCGCCATGGCCTCAATACGCTGTAACAGATCAGCGGCAAATCCCGCCTGTTCAAGCTGCAGCGGACTGATGTTGATCGCCAGAGTCCAGTGATCGGGGCGCAGGGGATGATGTTGCAGCTGACGCAGGGCCTCGCTGATCACCCAGCTGCCCAGTTCGAGCACCATGCCGGTGCGTTCGGCTTCAAGGATCAACTGTTCGGAGTCGATCGGCAGACCCTGTTGGGGTTGCAGCCGCACCAGGGCTTCGTGCCCCAGGATTTGCAGGCCGCCGTTGGTGGGATGGCCGTCAGGGTCGTGGCCCGGGGGAGCGCTGCCCCTGAGGCAGACAATCGGCTGATAGGCCAGGCTGAGATTGCGGTTCAGGATCGCCAGGCGCAGCTCCTGGTGCACCCTGAGGCTGGAGCGAAAGCGGGCTTCAATCAAAGCGTCATGCAGGGCGATCGATTCGCCGGGGTTGCGTTTGGCGTGATACATCGCCACATCGGCCTGCCGCAACAACTCCTCAACATCAGCCTCTGGATCGCTGGTCACCGTGATCCCCACACTCATCGAAGGCGCGAAGCCCTGGCCATGCATCCGCCAGGGGACGGAAATCCGCTGCTGCAGCATGCGGGCGATGGCGATGGCTTCGCTGTCATCGCTGATCGAACCGCTCAACACCACGAACTCATCGCCCCCCAGGCGGGAGACCGTGGCTTCAGCCGGCAGGTCCTGCTGCAGGCGCCTGCTGATCTCAATCAACAGGTCATCGCCGACCTGATGGCCGTGCATGTCATTGACGTCCTTGAAATGGTCGAGATCGCAGAACATAACGGCGATCTGACCGCCCTGCTGCCGCAGCCGTGCCAGGGCCAGGTCAAGCCGCTCGCGCAGGCCACGGCGATTCGGAAGTCCGGTGACCGGGCATTCGCGCACCAGATTGGCCAGGGCCAACTGTTGTCGTTGCAGCTCCTGGTTGAGACGATCGCTGTGTTGGCGCTGTTGTTCGATGCGCTCGGCCCTGGCCTGCAACTCCTGATTGGAGATACGGGTGCTGATATCACGAAAACAAAAGATCACCGGGGCGGGCTGCTCGGTTTCCACCGGTCGCCATTCGATCTCGCAGGCCTTCAGGGGCTGGCGTTGCAGCAACACGGTGGTGGACCCAGCGATCAGGGAGGCAGAAGCGAGCACCGCTTCGGCCAGCAGCAGATCGCCCTGATGATCGCGGGGCAACAGGGGCAGGATCGGATGCCCGAGGCTGAGCATGCGCGGTTGATCGATGAAACGATCGAAGGAACGGTTGCACCACAACACCATGCCCTGGTCATCGGTAATCACCAGGGCATCACTGATGGAACTGAGGGCGGTTTCCAGGCGGCCGAGGATCCGCCTCAGCTCGAGAAGCAGCGGCTGTTCGTTGAGATCCGGGCCGCTGGAACCCATAGCCGGGACCATCGAACTCATGCCTCGGCCGGGGTGCCCTGGGGCAACGGGGTCAACGTGGCCCCGAACAACCAGCCTTCCTCCCGTTGCTCAGCGACGATGAAGTGCTCGGACACGATTTCGGTGCCGTCCTGGCAGATGGTTTTCAGCCGGAGCGGATGGGCCAGGATCGTGGAAATCTCGGTGGCCTGGAAGCGGGAGAATCCCAACTGGTGGGACATCCGGAATGCCTCGGGCAGGATCACACTCAGAGGTTGGCCACGGAGCTGCTCGTCGCTCCAACCATAGGCCTGCTGAAAAGGGGCATTGATGGCGAGGATGCTGCCATTGTGATCGGCCAACACAAAGGGACGATCGCTCTGTTGCAGGTCCTCAAGGCTGGGGGTGGACTGGCTCACCACCACCTCCCAACAACTGGAGCTCCGCAAACAACTCCAACAGCCGCAGCACCATGAACTGGGCCAGGCCAAGCCCCACCCCGTAGCACACAGCTGAAGAGGTGACCGCCCAAAGCACCAACTGGAACACAAACCCCAGCATAGCTTAAATAGAGCTGAAGGAGTGCAACCGTCATCGCCAGAAAGAGCAGCCAGCCAGCTCAGCGATCAACCCGCAATGACTTAGTCTAGTTGATTGAAATGCAGCCAGGCGGATTCGAACCGCGCCCGCCCCCCCCTGCACGCCCATGCAGGAAAGCGGGGCATCACATGTTCCCTACGTGAGCGCAGAAATACCAATCAAGGCAAGTGGTGTCGCCTCGAGACAGGCGCGTCCCTGGTGCTGCCTCGCTTCGGGGAACTGCGCCGCAGCCCCGGCGAAGGCAGGACCCTGAGCTTCACCCCGAATGCCGAGTTCGCCGCTGGCCAGGGCAGCATGCAGTTCAGGTTCGAGAAGACCACGGCGGCGAACCTGCTCAGCCGCAGCAGCTTCGTGGTGCTCGTTGACAAGCAGCCCCAGCAGCAGAGCTACCAGCTGCAGCTGAGCGAGCCAGGCGACAACGCCTTCGAGACGCTGCCGATCGGCTTCAGCCAGGCGATCAACCGCGAGCGGATCACACGCGCGATGCCTTCGCCAGCCTGGTGCCCCGCCGCGGCGGCAGCGGCAGCTTCCGCGAACTGGGCGGCGATGGGCTGTTCGGCGATCGGGCCGGCCGGGCGGTGGTGCGGCGGCTCAATCAGGCGGCAGCCTTGCAGGCGGCACCGCTGCAGGCGCAGGCTGCTGACAATCAAGAGCTGGCTGCAGATGCACTCACAGAGAGGCTGATGCCGGCAGGGACAGCGATGACAGGGCGGCGGCCTTGAGCGAGAACAACCTGATCGGCGCCCTCTCCGGCCTGCAGGTGGCGGATGATCAGGTGGGGCTGCAGCAGTTCGAACTGCGGGAAGCGGCCTATCTGGCCCCCTTCAGCCGCGTCGACGGGCAGACCTTCTTCGCCTTTGCTTCCGCCAATGACGATGGCGTGAGCCATTTCCTCGCGCTGGGAAGCAATGTGATCGGCTTCGAGGATCTGCCGGGCGGCGGCGACTGGGAC
>CALPMR020000160.1 GCA_943324725.2 Bordetella parapertussis
GCAGTTGCTCGAAGACGGTCGTCTGACCGACTCCAAGGGTCGAACGGTGGACTTCAAGAATACCCTGATCATCATGACGT
The DNA here is from genome assembly GCA_943324725.2 of Bordetella parapertussis. GTDB lineage: Bacteria > Cyanobacteriota > Cyanobacteriia > PCC-6307 > Cyanobiaceae > Cyanobium. Next base: position 81 of record CALPMR020000160.1, read on the forward strand.
CGAACATCGGTTCGAAGGTGATTGAGAAAGGCGGTGGCGGCCTTGGCTTTGAGTTCGGCAGCGGCGATGTCGAGGAAACCCAGTACAACCGCATTCGTTCGCTGGTCAATGAAGAACTCAAGCAGTACTTCCGGCCCGAGTTCCTCAACCGACTCGACGAAATCATTGTCTTCCGTCAACTCACCCGCGACGAAGTCAAACTGATCGCCGAAATCATGTTGCGCGAGATCTTCGCTCGCATGCAGGAGAAGGGAATCCGCCTGTCGGTCACCGAGGCCTTCAAGGAGCGTCTCGTCGAGGAGGGCTACAACCCCAGCTATGGGGCCCGGCCGCTGCGCCGCGCCGTGATGCGCCTGCTGGAAGACTCCCTGGCGGAGGAGTTCCTCTCGGGTCGGATCAGCGATGGCGATGCCGCCCTCGTCGATGTCAACGAGGAGAAGCAGGTGGTGATCCGCAAGCAGGAAACCCTGCTGTCACCGGTCCCCGAGCTGGCTGGCGCCAGCGCCTGAACGCCAGGCTCAGGTCGCAGCCCCACATTTGCTTCTGGCCCCCTATGCCTGAGGTGTAGGGGGCTTTGCATGGAAGCAGCGCTCCGTTGTCCACAACCAGGCGGCACGACTCGCCAGTTCACTCCATGGGATCCAGCAGCTCTCCATCCCCGAATCAGGCCGGCGGCGGCGGCGACGTTTGCGTTGGCAGCAGCCACGCCATTGCACCCACCACGGTGCTGCGCGGCCCCGGGGTCTGGTCGGCCGCACTGCCACGGGTCGCCGCCCTCAGCCGCCGCCCCCTGCTGCTGGGTCGCAGCGCCTGCACCCTCGACCTGCGCCGGCACCTGCATGCCGCCCTGGAGACAGCAGGCCTTGCGCCCCAGGCCGCGGAACTGCTCCACGACTGCTGCGAAGAGGATCTGATCCGCCTCGCCGCCCTCAGCCGCGCCACCGCCTGTGACGCGGTGCTGGCCGCCGGCGGTGGCAAGGTGCTCGATGCCGGCAAGCTGCTGGCCGATCGCCTCGGCCTGCCTTGCATCACCGTGCCCACCAGCGCCGCCACCTGCGCCGGCTGGACGGCCCTGGCCAATCTCTATTCCCCGGCCGGGGCCTTTGAGCGGGATGTGGCCCTGGCCCGCTGCCCGGATCTGCTGGTGTTCGACCACGACCTGGTGCGCCAGGCCCCGGCCCGTACCCTTGCCAGCGGTATTGCCGATGCCATGGCCAAGTGGTATGAGGCCTCGCTCAGCAGTGGCAGCAGCAGCGATGGCCTGGTGCAGCAGGCGGTGCAGATGGCACGCCTGCTGCGGGATCAGCTGCTGCTGGAGGGGGAGGCGGCCCTGGCCGAACCCGGTGGCGAGGCCTGGGGACGGGTCGCTGAAGCCTGCGGCCTGACGGCCGGCCTGATCGGTGGCCTCGGTGGTGCCCGCTGTCGCACCGTTGCCGCCCACGCCGTCCACAACGGCCTCACCCAATTGGCCGCCAGCCACGGCCACCTGCATGGTGAGAAGGTGGGTTTCGGCATCCTGGTGCAGTTGCGTTTGGAGGAGCAGGTGGGCGGCAACCGCCTCGCCTCCCAGGCCCGCCGCCAGCTGATCAGCCTGTTCCGCCGCCTGTCCCTGCCGATCAGCCTGGCTGACCTCGGCCTCGGCAGTGCCAGCCTCGACGACCTCGGCCGGGTCTGCGGCTTCGCCTGCCGCGCCGACTCTGATCTGCATCAGCTGCCCTTCCGGGTCGATGCCACCGATCTGCTCACGGCCCTGGTGAGCACCACCGCCGAGCTGCGGGTTTCGTGAGCCCTGTCGCTGCTCAGGAGCTGCTGCAGGCCGCTGCCGCCAACCTGCTGGATCCCCAGGGGCGCCAGCTGGCCGCTGCCGTGCAGTGGTGGCCGTTGGCCGGACTGCCTGGCCACTGGCCTGTGGCCGTGGTGGGCTCCGGGCCGCCCGTGCTGCTGCTGCATGGCTTCGACAGCTCCCTGCTGGAGTTCCGCCGCCTGGTGCCGCTGCTGGCTGGCCAGCACTGCCTGATCATTCCCGATCTCTACGGCTTTGGCTTCACCCCCAGAGCCGACGACGGCGATTACACCCCCCGCGGCGTCCTGGCCCATCTGGAGGCCCTGCTGGCTGCCCTCGCCGAACGCCTTGACGGCGCCCCGCTGGGGCTGATCGGCGCCTCGATGGGGGGCTCGGTGGCGGTCGAACTGGCGCGGCGCCAACCTCAGCGCATCAACCGCCTGCTGTTGCTGGCCCCAGCAGGGCTCACCGGCCGGCCGATGCCCCTGCCGCCGTTGCTCGATGGCCTGGGGGTGCGCTTCCTCTCCCTGCCTGGGGTGCGCCGGGGCCTCTGCCGCAGTGCCTTCGCCGACCCGGACAGCGGCGTCGGCCCGCCGGAGCTGGAGATCGCCTCCCTGCATCTGCAGACCCCGGGCTGGGGAGAAGCCCTGCGCCGCTTTGCCCGCTCCGGTGGTTTCGCCGGTTGCGGTGCGCCGTTACCAACGCAACCGCTGTCGGTGCTGTGGGGCGCCGACGACCGCATCCTGCGGCCGCCCCAGAAACGCGCCGCTCTGGCCCTGCTGGGCGAGCGGCTGCGGGAGCTGCCGGCCTGCGGCCATCTACCCCATATCGATCAACCGCAACAGGTGGCCGACACCTGGCTCGCCGGGGCCACGGCCCCAGAAGCCGTCGGCAGGGCCTGATCCGCGCGACGATGGCGGGCTCCAGCCCACCAGCCTGAGCGCCCATGCCTCCCTTGCCGATCCAGCCGCACCTGACCCGAGGCTGCGCCGCGCTGTTGCTGGGGCTGTTGTTGCTGTTCGGGGGCCAGCCAGCCGCCGCCTCCCTGCTCCATCTCGCCGGGCCCTTACCGGCGGATCTGGGGGTCCACAACGGCGCCCTGGCCCCCTGCCCCAGTCCGGCCCACTGCAGCCGTCGCAACTGGAGCACGGCGGATCCGGCGGCGGTCCTGGAGGCCTTGCTGCCGGCCGTGCTCAACCTGGAAGGGGTTGAGCTGATCGACAGCGGCGCTGGCTATCTGCATGCCACCGCCACGAGCCGGCTGTTCGGCTTCGTCGACGATCTCGAGCTCTATGCCGACAGCGAACATCAGACCCTGCAGGCCCGCTCCGCCTCCCGCCTCGGCGACTCCGATCTGGGCGTGAACGCCAGGCGGCTGGACCTGCTGCAGCAGGCCCTCAAGGCAACTTGATCCAGGTGGGTGAGAGGCCTCAGGGGCGAAACTCCACTGGGAGCGCACCGGGATCGGGCCACTGCTGCTGAAGCCGCTCCGCCAGCCATTCGCCACTGCGCAGCGCCCCCTCGATGCGGGCAAAGCCAGACCCGGCGATGGCATCGCCACAGAGCGCAACCCGACTGGCGGCGCAGACCATGCTCTCGGCATCGAGCCCGGAGCCGCAGGGGAAGGCCGCCCCCCAGCGCATCAGCTGGCGTTGCTCCACCGCCGCCAGGGGGTTCTCCTGCGGCAGCAGCCCGGCCAGGGCGTCGATCAGCGCCTCGCTCAGAGCATTGATCAGCCGGGTCTCGGCCGCCGGATCCGCCGGGGCGGCCAGCAGGCGGCCAGCCGAGGAGCGACTGCCATGCACCGCCAGGTAGCGGGCCGCCAGCGCGGCACTGGAGTGGGCGACCACGACGACGCGGCCAGTCGCCAACGGCTGGATGGACAGGCGCTCCAGCCCCCAGCGCCGCTGGGCCTCCGGCGAAAAACTCAGCTGTCGAAAGGGCAGGGACAGCCAGGGCTGGGCCGCGGCGGCGGCGATCACGAGCAAGAGGTTGCTGCGGGCTTCACTCTCGAGTGCAGCGATGGCGGCGAGAGCGCCATCCAGCTCGGGATCACCGAGCTGGCGGGCCGCCGCCGCCAGGGGCACCTCCGACCAACCGAACACCCGCATGGCGCGGGGATGGGCTAGCAGGGTGCCAGCCAGCACCAGCCAGTCGGCCTGCGCCAGCAGCTGGCCCTGAGCATCGAGCAGGCGCCAGGGGCCGCCGGGACTGGCCAGCAGCTGCCGCACCATCACGCCGTAGCGCACCTGGGGAGCGGACACGCTGGCGGGCGTCGCCGCCGCCGCCAGGGCCAGCAACCCCTCAGTGAGGGTCTCCATGCCCCGGCTACCGCGATAGAGCGCACCCTCCAGCCGGGGATCTCCCTGGCCGGCGTGGATCTGAGCGTTGGCCAGGACCTGACCGTCAGCCTGCAGTTCGGCCAGACCTGCCGGCCCGGAGGGCCAGGGCTCGATCCAGCCGCCCTGCAGCAGGGGCGCCAGCAGGGCCGGCGGCGGCGCGGCGCTGATGTTGAACAGGGGAGCGCCATGATCGACCGCCAGATCGGCATCGCGGCGGGAGCGCCGGGTCGAGGCCCTGCCCCCACTGCCGCGACCGGTTTCCAGCAGGGTGATCGGCGCCCGACAGCCCAGCCGGCGCAACTGGGCCACCAGGGCACAGCCGGCGACGCCAGCACCGACCACGGCGATCGATCGCGGCTCAGCCCTCGCCACCCTCTCCGCCTTCACCGCCTTCGCCACCCTTTTCATCCTGTTCAGCCTTGGGTTTGGCCGGGGCCGGCGCCGGCGCTGAGCTGCTGGGAGCCACCGTTTCGCCGCCCTTCGGTGCAGGGGCATTCGAGGTCTGTCCGCAGCCACTGACACCGGCGATCAGACCGGCGGTGGCCAGGAACAGAGCAATGGACGGTCGGGCCATGGCGTCGAGAAAGCGCAATCGCCCCATTGTTGGCGACAGCGCCGCTCGCTGCTGCCCGCAGGCGACAGAACCCTGTGCGAAATGGCACGGTTTGTGGCACCGGACGATCGAACCGGGCCTTCGCCATGGGGCTGGCGCGGCGGTCCCGTGGGCTCCGGCCGGCTGGGACACTGGCGTCCGGGATCGACCATGGACAGCGGAGCCTTTCTCCTGCACCTCGATTCCGCCCCCTGCCATGCGCTTTCAACTGGAGCAGCTGCTCAGCCAGGAGCAGGCCCTGGCGCTGCTATCGCAGCTCATGGCCCCGGACAGCCCCTGGGAAGCCGGCGTCGAAACGGCGGGTTGGCATGCTCGCAGCGTCAAACACAACCGCCAGCTCCAGCGCGCCAGCGACCTGCATCGCCAGCTGGCTGCCGGCGTGCTGCAGGCTCTGGAAGCCCATCCGCTGCTGCAGGCCGCAGCCCTGCCCCTGCGGATTCACAGCCTGCGCTTCAGCCGCAGCGGCCCGGGCGAGGGCTATGGCCGCCATCTCGATGATGCCTACATGGCCGAGGGACGCTCCGATCTCTCCTTCACCCTGTTTCTGAGCGCTCCAGAGCACTACGGCGGCGGTGAGCTGGTGCTCGAATCCCCCGGCGGGGATGAGCGCTGCAAGCTGGCGGCGGGCGATGTTCTGGTGTACCCCAGCACGCTGTTGCACCGGGTTGAACCGGTTGAGCAGGGGGAACGGCTGGTGGCGGTGGGCTGGATCGAAAGCCGCATTCGCAGCGCCGAGCAACGGGAACTGCTGTTTGAACTCGACACCGCCCGGCGCTCGTTATTCGCCAGGGAAGGCAAGAGCGAGGAGTTCGACCTGATCAGCCGCAGCTACAGCAATCTGCTGCGCCTCTGGGGCCCGTGACACCACGACCAGCCACGATCCCCGCCACACTCAGCAGCAGCACTGCGTCCAGCCCCGTGTCCAGCGATCCCGTGTCTGCCGATCTCCCCACCAGCGCCACCGACCCGAGCCGCAAACAGGTGCTGGCGGCCGCGTCACCGGGCCTGGCGGCCCTGCTCAATCTCGTGCCGGGCCTGGGCAGCGGCTACCTCTATCAGCGCCGCTGGCGGGCCTACTGGATCTGCACAGCACTGGCCACCGCCTGGTTCCTCGCGGGTGCCCTGCTGACGCCAGCCAACGCCGCCCCGACGGAGCAGCAACAGCTGCTGGGCCTGGGGGGCCTGCTGCTGCTGGCGGGGGTGACGGCAGCCGAAGCCTTCCTGGCCGGCCGCCGCGCCCGCATGGACTGACCCGCACGGACTGACCCGCACGGACTGAAGCGATGCACGGACTCGGCGTCAGCCGCCCATCCGGCGGCGCGACAGCAGAAAGCCGACCCAGTAGCCAAGCACCAGCAGCAGCAGATCAACCCGGGTCAGCAACCACACCACAGCCAGGATGCCGATCAGCCAGGGCGCGAGCAGCAGCACCCCGAACAGCAGCTGGGTGGACTGGTTGCGGCGCGCCAGCGAGGCGGAACGCTGCACCAACCGGGGCACACCACGACCCAGCAGCCAGCCGGCCCCGCCGCCGAAGCCAAGACTGACCAGAGCCTGAAGCAGCATCAACATCGCCGCAGGCTAAGCAGAGCGTCGGCCGGCGGCGACCATCCCCCGCGTTGGGGCGCTCGGTTCTGTTAGGAGGGGCGCACCTGCCGCCATGGCGTCGGATGCCCGAGGAAGCTGCCCCCCCCCCTGCCCCTGGCTCCCAGGCTGGCTCAGCCGAACCACCGGCGGCCCGGGGTGGTCCGATGCTGGCTCTGCTGGCCCGCGGGCTGGAGCTCTGGCTGCGCCAACAGTGCGAGGCGATCGAGGATCTGGAAATCCGGCTGGAGGGATCGGCGGCCCGGTTGCTGAGGGGTCGGCTGGAAGGGGTGCGGCTGAGCGCCAGGCGGGTGGTGTTTCAGCGACTGGAAATTGAAGCGGTGGAATTGCACAGTGCGCCCATGCAGGTGCGGATGGGGGAGCTGCTGCGATCCCAGAATCTGCGGCTGGACCAGCCCTTCCAGGTCGACGGCTGGGTGCGCTTCAGCGCCGAAGGCCTCAACCGCACCCTGGCCACGGCCCCCTGGCGCGAGCTGGGCGATGCCCTGGCCGAAGAGTTGCTGGGGCTGGCACCGCTGGGGCGGCTGCGCTTCGACGGCGATCGGCTGATCCTCTCCACCGCCGGCTCGGCCGGCACCA
>CALPMR020000161.1 GCA_943324725.2 Bordetella parapertussis
GCCGCCTCACCGCCCGCCTGACCCTGGTGGCCCTGGCTCTCTGCGCCAGCCTGGCATTGATTCAGGGGAGCCTCAGCGGCGACTGGCCCCGGGCCCTGCTGGCGGCCCTGGCCCTGGCCCTGGCGGTGCTGCCCAATGAAATTCCTGTGGTGCTGAGCCTGTTCCTGGCCCTGGGTGCCCTGCGTCTGGCCCGTATCGGCGTGCTGGCCCGCTGGCCGGCGGCGGTGGAGAGCCTCGGCAGTGCCACCGTGCTCGCCGTTGACAAGACCGGCACTCTGACCGAAAACCATATGGCGGTGCAGGCGCTGCTGAGCTGGCCGCAGCGGGCCTCCTGGCAAGCGGGCGAGCTCTTGAGCGAACCGCTGCACCAGCTGCTGGAGCTGGCGGTGCTGGCCAGCCGCGGCGATCCGGTCGACGCCATGGAGCGGGCGATCCAGCGGCTGGCGAGCGAGCAGCTTGAAGGCAGCGAACACCTGCATCCAGACTGGCCCCTGGAGCGCGAATACCCCCTGCAAAGCGATCTGCTGGTGTTCTCCCGCCTCTGGAAGGACAGCGCGGGCAGCTGGTGTCTGGCCGCCAAGGGGGCTCCGGAGGCGATCGTCGATCTCTGCCATCTGGGCGAAGGCGAGCGCCAGGAGCTGCTGGCCGCCGTCAGTGCCCTGGCCGGCCAGGGGCTGCGGGTGCTGGCGGTGGCCCGGGGCCTCGATGGTGAAGCCCTCGCCGATGGCCATCACAGCCTCGCCGCCGAGGGGCCGCCGCAGCGGTTGCACGACGTGCCCTTTGCGCCGCTGGGTCTGATCGGTCTGGCCGATCCGCTGCGGGCGGAGGTGCCCGCCGCGATTCGCGCCGCCCAGGGCGCCGGGGTTCGGGTGGTGATGATCACCGGGGATGGGCCGATCACCGCCCGTTCGATCGCTGATCAGGCCGGCCTGCCGCCGGGCCCGGTGCTCTGCGGCGACGTGCTGGAGGCGATGACGGCGGCCGAGCTGGCGGCAGCGACCGAGCAGACCGATGTCTTCGCCCGGGTGATGCCGCAGCAGAAGCTGGCCCTGGTGCGCGCCCTGCAGCAGCGGGGTGAGGTGGTGGCGATGACCGGCGATGGCGTCAATGACGCCCCGGCCCTCAAGGCCGCCGACATCGGTGTGGCCATGGGCCGCCGCGGCACGGCCGTGGCCCGCGAGGCCGCCGATCTGGTGCTGCTCGATGACACCTTCGCCGCCCTGGTGGCGGCCCTGGCCCTGGGCCGGCGGGTGGACAGCAATCTGCATCGGGCCCTGGGCTACACCCTGGCGATTCACCTGCCGATCGCCGGCCTCGGCCTGCTGCCCCTGTTGCTGCCCGGTCAGCCGCTGCTGCTGTTGCCGGTGCACATCGCCCTGCTGCATCTGGTGATCGATCCGGCCTGCACGCTGGTGTTCGAGGCTCTGCCGGCGGCCCCCGCCCTGATGCGGCTTCCACCGCGGCCGCCCGAGGCTCCCCTGTTCGGGCCCCAACTCTGGCGCCGGGCCGTGATCCAGGGGACGGCAGTGCTGCTGGTGGCTGGCGCCCTGCTGGCCTGGACGGGCCGACCCGACTGGGCGGCTGGAGCGGAGCTGACGGCGGCGGGCGCCAGGGTGGAGGTCCAGCGCAGCCTGGTGTTCGCCCTGTTGCTTTTGACCAGCGGCGGTCTGGTCTGGCTCAACGCCGAGCGGCGCAGTGCCCTGACGGCGGCAGGGGCTGGCATCGGCCTGGGCCTGTGGCTCCTGACGATCAGCCTGCCGGGGCTGCAGCGCCTGCTCGGCCTGGTGACGCTGCCGGCCTGGCTGAATCTGCTGGTGTTGCTGGTGAGCGGTCTGGGCCTGCTGCTGGCCGCGGCCGGCCCCGCCCTGCTGGGACGGGGTGAGGGTCCGGCTCAGGCCTGAGAATGGCGCCAGCCCGGTCGCGGCCCTCGCCCCAGCCCCTGCCGATGTCGTTGCCTCTCGCCATGGTTACCGCCACCACACTCCACGGCGAGGCCGGTTCGGCCTATCTGGTCGGCCTCGGGGCCGTGCCCGGCGCCTGGTTGCGCTTCCGCATGGTGAACCACCTCGAGCCGATGCTGCCGCGGCGCCACTGGGGCACCGTCGGCGTCAACCTGCTGGCCTGCTTCGTGCTCGGGCTGCTGGTCAGCCTGGAGACGAGCTGCGGTGAGGGTTCCCGCCGGCTGATGCTGCTGCTGGCCACGGGCTTTCTGGGCAGTTTCAGCACCTTTTCCAGCTTCATCGCCGAACTGCATGCCGTGCTCAGGCAGCGCCGAGGCCTGGAGGCGCTGTGGCTGTTGGGCAGCTCCATCGGTGGCGGCCTGCTGGCGCTGGCCATCGGTCTGAGCCTGGGGGGCACGCCATGAAGCGCCAGCAGCTGCAGCAGGAACTTCGCGACCTGGCCCTGGTGGCGGCGGGGGCGATTCCCGGCGCCCTGCTGCGCTGGCAGCTGGAGTTGCTGGGGCAGCAGGGCGGCCACAGTCTGCGCGGCGCGGCTGAAGCCGATCTGATCGCCAATCTGCTGGGCTGCCTGCTGATCGGCGCCCTGGTGGCTCAGCCGCCGCGCCGGGCCCGGCTGTTTCTCTGGGGCGGCATCGGCTTCTGCGGCTCGCTCACCACCTTCTGCTCCTGGATCCTGGAGCTGCATCGGGCCTGGCACCACGGCCAGGCCCTGGGTGCGCTGGCGCTGCTGCTGGTCAGCCTGGTGGCCGGCCTGCTGCTGACGGTGCTCGGCTATGAGCTGGCCCAGCGCTGCAGCAAGCCGGCCTCCGGATCCTGAAGTCCGGGCCCGATCGCAGATTCCGACTCAATCTCGTCTCAATCCCGCCTCCACCACACCTTCTGCCCGGCCCAGGCCACCATGGAGTGGTCGCAACGCTCCTGCCATGCCCCTGATCGGCCTGTTGCTGGCCCTGGTGCTCACCGGGGTGCTGTTGAGCCGTTTGTTCGGCGCCGGGACGCCGGTTGCCCAGCCGAAGTCCCCGCTGTCCCCCAGCGCCGCGCCCGAACATCAGGCCCAGCGGGCCGCCGACGCCGCCTCCCAGGCCGATCGTCAGCGGCTCAACGACGCCATGAAGGCGCTGAATCCGGATGCCCGGCCCTGACGCTCAGCCGAGCACATCGGCGTGCAGCAGATCCATCACGGTGAGCACCTGGCTGGTTTCCTCACTGGAAAGCTGGAGCGTGTTGGCCAGATTAGCCAGGATGTTCTGCTCATCGGCCTCCAAGGGACCATCGGAGCGCATGATTTCGGCAGCCACGGCGTAGGCGGTGGAACGCTGGGGCTGATCGAGGGCTTCGGCGGCCTCCACCATCAGATGCTGGGGCCCTTTGTGGCGCAATTCTGCCAGCAGGGTGTTCATCATCTGCACCATCTTTTCATCGCCGTAATCCTGAAACGGCAGCCGATAGTCCAGGGAGTGGCGCAGAGCACGGGAGCCGGCCATTGTCAGCGTGCCATCCCAGGAAACGGCAGCCAGGGCAATGGCTGCAAAGGCTGTGGCGGCATCCATTGAGACAGAGGTGATCATGGATTGGGACGTTGAGGAACAGTGGACCCCGGTCTTCGAGTGGTGCTGCTGACCGGAAGTGGCCAGGGGACAGGGAGGGCTGAGGCAACACCTGAGCCACATTCACCAACCAAAGCCAGCACGGCGCCATCGGCGGTAGCCGTTCACACCAGAATCGGGACCATAGGGATTCCTACCTAGGTATCTGGAATCCATCACAGCGCACGGCAGTCAGGGCCACTGGGCGCCTGACTGGTTTCCGGCCTCGGGGCCCCAGCCTGTGACATCCAGGATCACTCTCCCTGTTCTGCTGGCGCCCTGCATGCCAGCTCCACAGACTTGCAGGGCAAGCCCGATCTGGCCAGCTGCGCCTGGCGCTGCCACTGGGGAGCTCCTGGTCAGGGCCATGCCGCGGCAACGATCCAACTCCCGTGGCGCCCCAGGCCTGGCAGGAGACAGGTGGAAATCAGCAGAACTGGTTGGCACGGTGTCACCAGGATGCATGGTTTGCCATGGAGTCGATGCTGGACAAGCACCATGTGCAAATTGCAACAAAATCGCCTATTGTTGAAACAATAATTGTTTGCACTATCTGGAGAAAAATTCAGTCAGGTTCCCGCACGCTGCTGGAAAATGATTGGGACAGGGTTTGTCAAGGGGGTTGCCACGTTGGCTGCAGCCAAGCCTTGAGTCAGGCGAGCCCATCGGGCTCAGAATGGTCTGTTGCTCCTTTTCACTGCTGTCCCGAGCTCACCATGCCCCCATTGATCGACCATGGCCTGCGATTGCGCCATCTCTGGATCGCCTATCTGCTGGCCATGCTGTTTCACGTGGAACTGGGTCTGATGCCCCTGTTTCATGGCCAGTCAGCTCAGATCGAAAGTGCCATTGAACCCGGCAGGCTTCTCCTTGTGTACTGGGGAATGCTGCTCTACTTTTTGATCCCGCTGGCCTGCCTGTTGCTGATCACCTATGCCGCCGGAGATGCTCAACACTGTCGTCGTTGGCGTCCCTGGCGGCGTATCCATTTCTGGACCAGCATCGTCTACACAGTCACCAACGTGGTGCACCTGATCGCCGATATTGTGATCCCGGATTCCCGCGCCGACCAGGTTTTCCTGATGGCCTTCCTGCTGCTGATTGGCCTACTGATCAATCGTGAAGCCTGGTGCTGGTTCCTGCAGCCTGTGACCCCGCCGGTAATCCCCACTTCATAACTTGGCAAACCTGCGATGCCGTCCCTAAATTTCTTAATCATTGGGCTCTGCTGATGGGGCGAACTGGCCGGCAGTCAGGTGGCATGCCACCGTCCCGCCAATCCTCCTGGCCGCCACCGGGAGTGGGGGCCCTGATCTATATCCTGATCAGCCTCGGTATCACAACCGCAACGTTCCTGATCGCCCTGCAGTTGCGTGGATCGATTTCCGAGTATTTCGGCGTCACTGTGGTCGAGAACCGCTGCACTGGTTCGGTGAACCGCTGGGCCAATCGCCGATTGGAAAGTTACCGCCAAGAGCTCGAAGCCGAGCGCCAGGCTGAAACGATACAAACCACCACGACCGGTAACGCGGCCACCAGTCTGATCAACTGGGTCGATCACCTGATCAGCGATCGCAAGATCGACAGACTGCGCCAGGAGATCATCAGGACGACCCTGCGCACCTCTCAATGCCGTCCGGTGTTCAAATGACGGGGCCGTTGTTGCGAAGTCCGATGTCCACCGGCCTGGGTCAACCGATTCTGGTGCTCGGCGGCTTCCTGATCAGTGCTGCAGCCTATGAGCCGATGGCGGCAGAGCTGCAGCGGTTATCGCAGCAGCCGGTAGCGGTGCTGCCGGTCAGCAAGTTCGACTGGCTGCTGACCGTCTTCCCCTTCGGTTGGGCCCGGATTCTCGATCGGGTGGCGCACCTGGTGCAAGTTCTGGCAGCGGACTCGGCCACCGGCAAGGTGACCCTGATCGGCCACAGCTCCGGTGGCATCATGCTGCGTCTTTTCCTCGCCGATGGGCCTTTTGAACAGCGCCGTTACCGGGGCCGGGAATGGGCCGACACGCTGCTGATGCTGGGCAGTCCCCACACCGCGATCAAGGCCACGCCCCTGCGCCAGCTGGTGGCCCGTGAGCTGCCGGGGGCCTGGTTTGGCGACGCCTCCCAACCCTTTCCCGTGCGCTACCTCTCGATCGCCGGCGATCTGTCTCTGGATGATCCGGCTGTCACGGCCACGGCCCGGCGCCTTGCCCCCAGTGCCTATCGCAACAGCACCGGCCGCAGCGACGACCGGGGTGACGGTCTGGTGCCGGTGAGCGCTGCCCTGCTGGCCGGCTCCCAGACCCTGGTGCTGCCGGCGGTTGCCCATGGCGGCGCCTTCGGCAGTCGCTGGTATGGCAGCCCCGACGTGGTGCGCCAGTGGTGGCAGCTGCTGGCCCAGGCGCCCTGAGGCCAGCGATCAGATCAGGGCCTGCTCAAAGGCCTGACGCAGGTCCTCGCTCAAGCAGGCCAGGAGCTGGCGGCGCTCCCCTTTGGCGCGGCCCTGACAGCAGGCCCTGACGTCGATCGCCGCGCCGATGCTGATCCGGGCCCGGCGAGCCCCGAGTCGGGGCCGGGCGGGAAGACCCGCGCCGCAGATCCGGGCCAGGGCATCGTGGATCAACAGGGTGGTCTCCATGAACCGCTCAAAACTCGGTCGCTCGGCCACATAGGTGCCGGAAACGGCCACGAAGGTTTCCGCCAGGCGCATGGGCATCACCGCCAGCGAGGCCCCATGGGCGGCCCGATCCGCTAGGGCCCGGTCCAGGGGGGAGAGCTGCCGTCGGGGCGGGAGATCTTCGCGGTAGATCCAGCGCCAGCTCTGCTCCTCCAGCCGCCGGCAGCGCTGCTCGGCCGTGCCGCTCGCGGGACAGCCGAAACAGGACTCAGCGAGGGCCAGGCAGCGTTCGACGAGCTGATCGATGCGCCCTGCCAGGGATCGAGCCTGGCAAGGTTGGGGCGCTGGTTGGCATGGCCCGAGCCGGGCGGCTTGCTGCCCAGGCTCGCCATCTCTGGAGCGCCCGGTGTGTGGCGGCGCCATGGCAGCTATCGGCTCGCCAAGCCCGACTGTCGAAGCCCCGTTTGTGGCTGCGCCGCCGGCGCTGAACGATTCGGATCCGGCTGATTCAGGCTTCAGCGCCCCAGGGCCGAGCGGCCTGGAGCCGCCCCGCTCCGACTCCTTTCTGTTGGGTGGCTGCTCGCGGCAGCCCCCGTAGAAGCCCTCGAGCCGATCCAGCAGCGCCTCACCGATCCGCACCAACCGGCCGTAGTAGGGCTCGTCAACGGCACTGGCATCGTCAGCGCCAGGGCCGGCACCAGCGGCTTTCGCCGGCTGGCTCCGGGGCTCGGGGGCCGTGATGCCAATCCGGGCCTCGAGGGTTGCCATCAACGCCGCCAGTCGCGGCCAGTCCGCTTTGACGTAGGTGTACTGAATCGCAATCGGCAACA
>CALPMR020000162.1 GCA_943324725.2 Bordetella parapertussis
CCGCCGATGGCGGGCAGTTCGGGCAGATCCCAGGCGCCGGGCAGCCGCAGCAGCAGCCGGCGCAGGCCGGGAGCCAGGCCGCGACCGCGCCCATGGCAGGGCAGGTGCAGCGGCAGGGCGGGGACGCGTTCAGCGAGGGCACGCAGCAGCGGCTCCCCGTCGGCGGGGCCCATGGCGACTCGAACGAACTTTCTAGAGTCTCGGCAGCGATGAGACCCGATCTGCCCGTTCCCGAGCCGCCATCCGCCAGCGCCAGCCCTGCTGGCGGTTTCGCCAACCCCGTTGCCGGCGCTGCCAGCCCTCGCGACGAAGCCCCCAGTTACAACCCCCGGGCCGATCTGCGCTGGCTGGCCCTGCGGCCCTGGATCTGGATCGGCCGCCTGGTGGTGGTGTTCTGGTCGTTGGGCAGCCTGGCCCTGAGCCTGGCGGTGCAGGGCAACAGCCGCGATGCGCAGGTGCAACAGCGGCTGGCCCAGCGCATCCTCTCCACCCTGACCCGGCTGGGGCCCTGCTTCATCAAGGTGGGGCAGGCCCTCTCCACCCGCCCGGACCTGGTGCGCAAGGACTGGCTCGATGAGCTCACCCGGCTGCAGGACGACCTGCCCCCCTTCCCCCATGCGATCGCCCTGCAGCTGATCGAAACCGAGCTCGGTGCCCCGGCCGAAAGCCTGTTCGAAACCTTCCCCGACTATCCGGTGGCGGCGGCCAGCCTGGGTCAGGTGTACAAGGCCCGCCTCGACGACGGCCACTGGGTGGCGGTCAAGGTGCAGCGGCCCGAGTTGCCCTACATCCTGCGGCGCGATCTGGTGATCATCCGCAGCCTCGGCATCCTGGCGGCCCCCTTCCTGCCGCTCAACCTCGGCTTCGGCCTCGGCGCGATCATCGACGAGTTCGGCTCCACCCTGTTCGATGAGATCGACTACCGCAAGGAAGCCGCCAACGCCGAGCGGTTCGCCCGGATGTTCGCCAGCCAGCCGGAAGTGACGGTGCCGAGCGTGGAGCACAGCCTCAGCGCCAGGCGGGTGCTGACCACCAGCTGGATCGAGGGCGTCAAGATGCAGAGCCGGCGGGAGCTGGAGAGCCATCACCTTGATCCGACAGCCCTGATCCGCACCGGGGTGATTGCAGGCCTGCAGCAACTGCTGGAGTTCGGCTATTTCCATGCCGATCCCCACCCCGGCAACCTCTTCGCCCTGCCGGGTAAAACCAAAGGACTGGGCCACGTGGGCTATGTCGATTTCGGCATGATGGATTCGCTCAGTGATGGCGATCGCCTCACCCTCACCGGCGCCGTCGTCCATCTGATCAACCGGGACTTTGAGTCTCTGGCCAAGGATTTCATCGCCCTCGGCTTCCTCAATCCCAAGGCCGATCTCGGCCCGATCGTGCCGGCTCTTGAGGAAGTGCTGGGCGGAGCCCTGGGTGAAAACGTCGGCAACTTCAACTTCAAGGCGATCACCGATCGCTTTTCCGAGTTGATGTACGACTATCCCTTCCGCGTTCCCGCCCGCTTTGCCCTGATCATCCGGGCCGTGGTCAGCCAGGAGGGTCTGGCGATGCGCCTTGACCCCGACTTCCGCATCATTCGCGTCGCCTATCCCTACGTGGCGCGGCGGCTGCTGGCGGGAGATACGGCTGAGATGCGCGAAAAGCTGCTGGAGGTGATCTTCGATCGCCAGGGGCGGCTGCGGGTGGAACGGCTCGAAAATCTGCTGGCGGTGGTGGAGAACGATGGCCCCGCCACCGACCTGCTGCCGGTGGCCCGCGATGGCCTGCGATTGCTGTTCGGCCCCGAGGGCGGGGGCCTGCGCCAGCGCATGCTGCTGGCCCTCGTCGCGGACGACCGCCTCAACACCGCCGATCTGCGAGCCCTGTTCAAGCTGATGGGCAGCCGGTTTTCGGCCCGCAGACTCGCCAGTGACATGCTCTCCCGCCTCAATCCCCTGGCGGCCTGAAACCGGGCGCCGATCGGCCTCGGCTCGCCCCGATTAACGTCGCACTCCGCCCGCATCTCCACCGTGACCGTTCCGCCCATCGACCTGCAGGAAGCCGTCCTCGACCAGGCCAGCGGCTTCTTCGGCGATCTCGATGGGGCTGAGATCCTGCTCGAATACGCGCCTTACAGCAATCCGCCCTATGTGCTGGCCGGCATCGGCCTGGCGATGGCGGTGCTGTGCGGACTCACCTTCTCGAAGCTGGTGCAGAACCGCCTTGATGGCTGGAAATTGGACCGCCTCAGCCTGCTGCCCCTCGGCAACACCGAAACGATCCTGCCCTGGATCGGCACCGTGATCGGCGTGACCCTGTTCATCGGCGGCAGCCTGCAGGTGTTCGGATTCAGCAGTGGCGCCGCCCTGCTGGTGGCCTTCCTGCTCTCCGTCGCCACGGCCGGGGCCCTTTGGGTGCAACTGGAGCGGCTGATGACCCAGGTGCAGGAGGGCACCTTCAAGGCCGTCGACTTCGACAATTTCGACCAGTTCTTCTGAAGTCCCTGACGTCGCAGTCTTCCACTCCACCTCGGCAGCCACGCCAGGACACGGCCTCACCATGATCGACAACCCCTTTCGTCCTGCCCCTGGCCCCGCCGATCTGCTGCGCGAACGCCTGACCCACGGCAGTGGCCGGTTGATGGTGATCGCCGCCACCACCAGCGTCTGGGTGGTGGATCTACTGCTGGTCAGCCATCTCAAGCATCGCCGCCTGATCGCTCCAGCGACCAACAACTTGCTGCATTCGGTCGATGCGATCACCACCCTGGCCTTCATCGCCGTCACGATCGGGCTGACGATCAGCCTGTTCCGCGGTCACAAGCGGGGATTGTTCCGCTGGGCCCTGGCCTACCTGCTGTTCTCGATGGTTCAGGTGATCACCAATGTGCTCTCGATGGTGGCCAGCGCCGGCTTCGAACACATCGGTGGCCTGGCGGGGTTATGGGATGTGGCCGCTGTCTATATGGAAAGTGTGCTGGTGTTCATGTTCGTCTATGTCTTTCTCGATGTCAGCACACCCGGCGGAGCCTTCGTCTGGCCGAGTCGTGAGGGGCAGGATCCACCCGAGCCCCACATCATCGATTACCTGTTCATCTCCCTCAACGTCAATTCCACCTACGGCCCCACCTCCGAAGCGGTGATGTCGCGCCGGGCCAAGCTGGTGATGTCCCTGCAGGTTCTGCTGGCCATCGTGATGTTGACCGTGCTCATCTCCCGCACCGTCAGCGCCTCCAGCTGATCAGGGACTGCAGATGGTGTCGGGCCGGGCAAGGCCTCAACGCCCCGGCTTCGGCGCCTGCGGCTCTCCAACCCCCGCCCCCACCACCCGCGTCTCCCCCGGGGGCGGTGTCACCCGGGTGACATAGGAGATCTTGCGGCTGGGTTGACCGGTGCGAGGATCGGGCCAGAGAGCGGCCGTCCAGCCCGAGCCATTGCGCAGGGCCAGCAACAGCTCATCACGGATCACCTCCTTGCCCTCCGCATCCTGCAGGCCGATCAGATTGCGGCCCTCCAGGGCCGGGAAGAACGGGTTGACCAGCTCCACCCCATTGGCATCGAGCACAAAGACATAGACATCCCGGAAGACAAAACGCCCCTGGCGATCGCGCAGGGCCGGGAAAGCCGCCCGCCCACGGCGGCTGATCAAGGCAGCGGCATCCTTCACCTGCTCGACCACAAAGGCGTTTTCAATCGGACTGTCGAGCAGCGAGCGCCCGACCAGCAGGCGACGCCCCGTGGGCGTGCGTGCCAGCTCCACATAGGTGGAGCGCCAGTGAGAAGCGCCGCCGGCGGACTTGGCGAGACGGTCATGCAGCCAGCCCCGGCCGGCGGCCGAGTCGGCGATCTCCAGCAGGCGCTGGCGGTTGGGCAGCGCCGCGGCACCGGCCTGAGTGGCGTCCAGGGGCAGGACGAGGGGTTCACCGCTTCCATCGAGCACGAACAGGCTGCCGGCGCCTCCGTCAGCGGCGCCGGCCGGCCCGTGCAGCTGGGCCAGGGCCGCCTCACCGCGCTGGTCGATCGCGGCGACAGCCGCCTGCACCAGAGCCACGTTCTGGCGGGTGACGGGATAGGCGTAGGCCCGGATGCCATTGGCCAGGTCGGGCACACCACCCCAACAGGCGGCCAGACCCGCCTGCAGATCGATGCTGGGCACCCCGTTCAGTGGCCGGGCCACCACCAGGCTGACGCCAGTGTTGAGCAGCGGTTCAGGCCGCTGGCCCTGGCGCAACCAGGCGGCGGCGGCAGCGACACCGGCCTCCCCCATGCGGCCGGGAAACTGCTGGGCGGTGGCGCTCAGATAGCCATCGGCGACGGCCCGCACCCCGAGACAGCTGCCATCAACGGTGACCACCGGAATGCGGGCCGTCAGACCGGCGGCGGCCAGGGCCGTGGCCGCTCCAGCGGCGGCGGGTTCATTGGCCGCAAACACCAGATCGACCGCGTTGCTGGCCAGACAGCGCTCCATGGCGGCCTTGGCACTGACGCGATCGCCACCGGTTTCCAGCCGGCAGACCACGCCAGCCGGCGAACCGCCGCCGGTGGCGGCCCCGGTCAGAGCGAAGCCGGCCAGAAAACCCTGGCGACGCTGGGCACCGACGGCACTGACGGCCGGCAGATCCAGCAGGGCCAGCCGTGGCGGCCGGCTGGGATGGCCCGCCTCCCAGAGAGCTCGCCCGTAGCGGCCGGCCAGGGCACCGGCCTCAAGGTTGTCGGTGCCGATCACCGCATCGACGGCGGTGGGCGGCTCCGTGGCCCCATCCAGCGCGATCACCAGCACCCCCCGGGCCCGGGCCCGGGCGATGGCCGGCACGAGTGCCCGGCTGTCGGCCGGCGTGATCAGAATCGCCCTCACCCCCGAGGCCACCAGCTTCTCAAGGGCGGCAATCTGGCCGGCGACGCTGTCCTGGGCCTGATCGCCACCACTGATCAGACGCACGTCCAGCCCCCGGGCCGCCTGCTCGGCGCCCTGACGCACGGCCGCGAAATAGGGATTGGTCTGCTCGCTGCGGCTGATCAGGGCGATCACGGGCTGGGCCTGATCGGCTGGCACGGCCCGGGCTGCCGATGGGGCCAGGCCAGCCGCGATGGCCAGCAGGACCAGGGTGGCCAGGCGGCCATGGCGGCGAAGGGGCACGATCACGGTGCAGGCTTGGGGCCACGATGGCAGCACCCGGCTGATCGGATGAGGGCGGACCAAGGGCTTCACAGGGAGGGGGTGACGAGCGATTCGAGGCGATCGGCCAGGGCCAGGGTCTGGTCCATCTCCTGCCAGAGCAGCTCGCGGCGACTGCCGTGGACCGCGTAGGAGCGGTGATGGAGATCCCGTGCCAGATAGCGCAGGGCGTCCCGGATGCGCCGCCAGTCTTCAGGCTCAAGGCTGATGTCCGGAGCAGGATCGGGCACGGAACCGGGCGGCAGCAAAGGCCATTGTCGGCGACCAGGCCATAGGCTGCCGGCCTGAACGCAGCTGCCATGGACAGGGATCAATTTCGCTACGAGCCCCTGGAAAAGTTCGGCGAAGGGCTGACCACCTCCCGGCCCTGGAACACCAAAGCGCTGTCGGCGGTGGAACGGCTGAATGGCCGGGTCGCCATGCTGGGTTTTGTGGCGGCGATCCTGGGGGAAGCGCTCACCGGAGAGGGGATGGTGGGTCAGCTGGGCCTGTGGCTGCGCTGGTATCTGGGCTGAGCAGGCCGCTAGCGTCGATTGCTTGACTTGATTCCGTCCCAAGCGCTCACCTCTCCCAGGTCCACCACCCCATGGCTGACTTTCGCTCCAACCACTTTGTGATCGCCCAGACCGAAGATGGCTGGATCCTGCAATCGCGGGTCGTAAAAGATGTGCAAGGAGATCTGTTGCTCAGCCACCACGAACTCGAGGAGCTGATTGAGCTGCTCTCCGAGGCCGTCAAGGTCTGAAAACCCGCCGGATCAAGACCATTGCTATCGCTGGCGGCCGGAGGCGGAGCCAGAGCGCCAGGGCCTGAAGGTCGCCGCGCTGGTGGTTCATCGCCTCGGGGGATGGGCTCAGCCCACTGCCGCTCTGGCAACGATTTCACCCCTATCTGATCGAACTGATCCTGCTGCAGGTTGCCGTCACCCTGGAGCGGGAGCTGATCGAGCCCTGGTTCCTGCCGAGCTGGATGTTGCTGGCCCTGGCCTTGCTGAGTCCGCAGGCCGGACAGTGGTTCGACCGGCGGCTGCAGGTCTGGTCGGTGATCGCGATGTGGCTCGGCATTGCCGTTCTGATGATTCCGAACGGTGCCATGCCCTGGCTGGCGATCAGCCTGGCGATCGCCTACGTCGTACTCAGCCATCGCTGGCTGCGGCTCGAGGCAGCCGAATGGCCTCGCGCCCCCTGGGGCCTGGGCCTGCTCGATCAGCTGGCGGCGGCCGTGGACCGGGCCACCGAACCCATGCTGTATTACCCGCTGTTCCTGGCGGTGGCGGTGGTCCTGGTCAACCACTTCGACCATTCACTGCTGACGCTGTTGTGGGCGACGGGGGCGTTCGGGATCTACGTGCCCAGTGTGATCTTGCGCGATGGCCAGTTCCGGGCTGTGGCCCTGATTGGCCTGGGTACCTGTCTATGGCGGCTGGTGGCGGTGGACATGGTCCAGGCGGACCTGACCACCCGTGGCGTCGTGTTCGTGGGGGTGGGGTTGCTGATGCTGGCAATGAACGCGATCGCCAGCCGTTTCCGTTCCCGCTTCCGCTGAGGGGCAGTCCCCCGGGGTCAAGCCACCAGATAGCCCTCGAGGGCCACGGAGTGATGGCGGATCCCTTCGAGAGCCCGGCGCTCGAGATTGCGGGTCTTGTCCCGGCTCATGCCCAGGCTGCGGGCGATGCCGGTGAGGCTCATCGGCTCCTCGCCGTTGATGCCGTAGCGCATCTTCAGCACCGTCCCCTGCAGCTCCGGCAGCTGCTCCAGCAAGGCCCGCAGATCCCC
>CALPMR020000163.1 GCA_943324725.2 Bordetella parapertussis
CTGGCCGCCAGCTTCGAGCGGGTGGTGGCCGAGGTGCTGGTGGAGCGCAGTTGCCGCTGTGCCGCCGACGAGGGCCTCCAGACCCTGGTGCTCGTGGGTGGGGTGGCGGCCAATCAGCGGTTGCGCGATCGGCTGGAGCAGCAGGCCGGCATTCAGAACCTGGCCTGGCGGGTGGCGCCCCTGGCTTACTGCACAGATAACGCCGCCATGATTGCCCTGGCGGCCGAGCAGCGCTTGCTGGCCGGCTGTCTGAGTCCGACGACCCTGGGGGTGGGGGCGCGGCTGCCGCTCGATCAGGCGGATCGGCTTTACGAAACTCTGCCGTGCTTTTAAAGCCGGTAGGGTGGAGCTGTTCGTTCAGGACGTCAAGTCAGGGTTCCGCCCTGTTGCCTTGGCCTGCCTGCACCTGGCTCCCCAAAGCCCGGCTCCCCGGAGTCTGGCTCCACAAGTCCGGCGATTCCAGCCTGTGCCCTCCAAGCCTGTCCTGCCATGGCCCCGGTGAACAGCCCCGAACCCGTCTCTCAGGAAGAACTCAACGCCTGGCGACGCGGCTTCACGCCCCAGGCCGAGATCTGGAACGGCCGCCTGGCCATGCTCGGGCTCTCGGTCGGTATCGGCGTGCTGGTTCTGGCCCGGTTCGTGGCCAGCTCCCACGGCTGATCGCCGGCCATAACGGCTGGCTGTCACCTCCGAATGGCAGCAGCAAGTGAGTGGCAGCAGCTGAAAGGCAACAACTGACCAGTCAGTAACTCGAAGACAGCAACTGATCAGACAGAAACTGACCAGTCAGCAACTGATCGGACAGAAAAAGAGCAGTCAGCAACTCGAAGACTGCAACGCAAAGCCGGCTGGCTTCAGATTCGGCCCCGCAATCTCTGGGCCAGTTCCGAGGGCCTCAGGCTCTGGGCCATGGCGTCTTCCACCGTCACCCGACCGGCTTCGACCAGATTGGCCAGGGCCTGATTGCTGGTTTGCATGCCATCAAAACTGCTGCGTTCCATGATCTGCTCGATTTCATCGAGCTGGGCATGCACGATGTAGTCGCGGCAGGCGTCCGTGTTGATGAACAGATCGTGATACCCGCAGCGTTTGCCGTCGGTGGTGCGAATCAGCCCCTGGGAGACCACCGCCAGCAGCGATTCCGAGACGGCCCTGCGGATCTGTTCCTGTTCTTCGGGTTTGTACATGCCCAGCACCCGCTCCACGGTGCGCACGGCGGAGTTGGTGTGGAGCGTGCCGAACACCAGGTGGCCGGTCTGGGAGGCTTCAATCGCTGTCGTGAGCGTTTCCTGGTCGCGGATTTCGCCGATCAGAATCACATCCGGGTCTTCGCGCAGGGCGGCCCGCAGGGCATTGCCGAACAGCTTGGTGTGATGGTTCACCTCCCGCTGGCGGATCAGGGACTGCTGGCTCTGGTGGACGAATTCGATCGGATCTTCGATCGTCAGGATGTGGCGCTTCATCGTGCGATTGATGAAGTCGATCAGGGCGGCCAGGGTGGTGCTCTTGCCCGAGCCCGTCGGGCCTGTGACCAGCAGCATGCCCTTGGGGCGCTGGGCCAGTTCACTGAGCACCTTCGGCAGCGCCAGATCCTCGATCGTGGCGATGGCCTGGGGGATCAGGCGCAGCACCATC
This sequence comes from Bordetella parapertussis, assembly GCA_943324725.2. Taxonomy (GTDB): domain Bacteria; phylum Cyanobacteriota; class Cyanobacteriia; order PCC-6307; family Cyanobiaceae; genus Cyanobium. The sequence goes on from CALPMR020000163.1 coordinate 1,636, forward strand.
GCCGGACCGCGCAGGGTGTCCAGCAGGTTGATGCGCACCCGTACGTAGCCGAAATCAAAGGAACCGTCGTATTCCTTTTCGCGCAGAAACGTGTCGATCTGGGCGGGCGACAGCATCTCGCGCATCCAGTCCCGGAACCTGACCTTGTCGGTGACAGGCCAGCCGGTGCGGAGCATGTCGCCGCGATCGCGGAAGCGGGGTTCCTCGCCAACGCCGATGTGGACGTCGGAGTAGTTCCGGTGGTGGGCGACCCGCACGATCGATTCGAGGGTCTCCGGTCCGCCGCTGCCATCGGAGGCCTGGGCAGGGACGGGCCCTTCGTCGGCGCCCACATCCACTTGAGGCGGCGCCATGGTGGTGGCCGCGGTGAGCCCGAACGGTAATTCGGCCATGGCGCCAACAGAATCCCGACCGAAGCCATGCTGGCACCTTCCGGCACTGGCTGATTCGCCCTGGCTGAAGGGGAGGCAATCCGTCTTTCTAGGATCAGTGAATCCGCCTCCAGGTTTTGCAAGCTCCCCTCGGCGCCTTTGACGCCGCTTTGCCTGGTGCGTCGCCATCCGCCGCGCTGCCGTTTGCCCCGATGCCGTTGCCACCTCTGGTCACCATTGTTCTCGGCACCCGGCCGGAAGCGATCAAGTTGGCCCCGGTGATCCGGGCCTTCCAGGCGGCGGCGGATTTCCGCACCCGCGTTGTCCTCACCGGCCAGCATCGCGAGATGGTGAGCCAGGTGATGGAGCTGTTCGCTCTGCAGGCCGATCACGATCTGGCCCTGATGGCGCCCAACCAGACCCTCACCCACGTCACCTGTGGAGCCCTGCAGGGGCTGAAACAGGAGTTCGCCAGCCAGCGCCCCGATCTGGTACTGGTGCAGGGGGACACCACCACCGCCTTTGCCAGTGCCCTGGCCGCCTTTTATGAACAGATCCCGGTGGGCCATGTGGAGGCGGGCCTGCGCACCGACAACCTGTTCGATCCCTTCCCGGAGGAGGCCAATCGCCGCCTGATCTCCCAGCTGGCCCAGCTCAATTTCGCCCCCACCGACCAGTCGGCCGCCAATCTGCAGGCCTCCGGCGTCGTCGGCGAGACGATCATCACCGGCAACACGGTGATCGATGCCCTGCTGTTGATGGCGGAGTCGGCACCGGAGCTCGATGTTGCCGGCCTCGACTGGCAGCGGCAGCGGGTGTTGCTGGCCACGGTGCATCGGCGTGAAAACTGGGGTGAACGGCTCGAGCAGATCGGCCGCGGCTTTCTGGCGGTGCTGGATCGCTTCCCCGACACCGCCCTGTTGTTGCCGCTGCATCGCAATCCCACCGTGCGTGAACCGCTGCAGGCCCTGCTCGGCGGCCATCCCCGCGCCTTTCTCACCGAGCCGCTCGACTACGACCGGCTGGTGGCGGCGATGCGCGGCTGCACCCTGCTGTTGACCGATTCCGGCGGCCTGCAGGAGGAGGCCCCGGCCCTGGGCAAACCGGTGTTGGTGCTGCGGCGGACCACCGAGCGGCCGGAGGCGGTCGCTGCCGGCACCGCCAAGCTGATCGGCACCGATGCGGCGGCGATTCTGAGTGAAACCAGCCTGCTGCTGGAGAACGAGGACGCCTATGGGGCGATGGCCCGGGCCCACAACCCATTTGGCGATGGCCAGGCCAGCGGCCGGATCGTGGTCGCCGCCCGCCGCTACCTGGCGGCTCGTTTTATGGCCGCCGCCGGCTGAAATCCATGGCCGCCGCCGGCTGAAATTGAGGGCGGGTTTCGGGGCTGCTCGCTGAAGGTCGTGGTTTCAGCGGGCCGGTTTCAACAGCTTCAGTCCGCCTTGCGTTTCTTGGCCCAGGGGGGCAGATCGATGAAGACGCGGGTGTTGGGCTCAAGGCCGCTGAGGATCTGGGTGTCCTTGCCGCTGCTGGCCCCCAGTTCCACCGGTTGGAAGGTGGGCTGTTGCTCCTTGCCGACCCGCAACACGCCGGGCCGGCCCGTTTCGGTGACGATCGCCACGGTGGGCACGAGGGTGCGGGCCTGCAGCTGACCGGTCTGGAAGTCAATGTCGGCGGTCATGCCGATGCGCAGCTCCGGAGCTGGATCCAGCAGGCTCAGCTTGACCTCAAAGGAGGTGACGTTGTTGGTCTTCACCGCCCGCGGCGCGATCTGCCGCACCACAGCGGCGAAGCGGCGGTCAGGGAAGGCATCCACCCGCACACTGGCCGGCATACCGAGATGGAGGCGACCGATGTCGCTCTCCGGCACCTTGGCGATCACCTCGAGACCCTTGGCCACCTCGACGATCGAGGAGCTGGTGGCCCCCAGGGTGCTGGAGGCGGTGGTGGTGGGGGTGACGAAGGCGCCGGGATCGGCGTAGCGCTGGCTGATGACGCCGGCGAAGGGGGCGCGCACGATCAGTTCATCCCGCTCCACCTGGCGCTGGGAGAGGCGCTCCTGGGCGGCGCGGACCTGCATGCGCTTGATCTCGTAGTCGGCGCGGAAGCGGTTGAGATCGTTGAAGCTGATCGCTCCCTGCTTGAACAGCGGTTCATTGCGCTGCAGCTCGCTCTGGCTGCGAGCCAGTTCGGCCGCGGCGGAGCGCAGGTTGGCCTGGAGCTCCTGGAAGCGATCGCGCAGGTCGCCGCTGTCCATGCGGGCCAGGGCCTGGCCGGCCTGCACCCGGTCGCCCTCATCGACCGCGAGGGTTTCCAGCACCCCCTGGCGCTTGGGACTGACATTCACCCGCACCACCGCATCGAGTTCGCCACTGGCGGAGACCACCCCCGGCAGCACCCCCGAATGGGCCACCACGGTGAAGGGGATCACGTTGCGGGCTGAGCGGCCGCGCTGCTGTTGCCACACGCCCAGGCCGCTGAGCAAGGCGGCAGCCATAGCGACGGCGACCCACAGGCGCCGCCGTTGCAGCAAGGGTCGGCGCCGCTGGCCAGCGACCGGCAGTGCCGGGCTCTGGGGCCGGGCGGGCGGGGCCGTTGCGGGGTTGGGCGCAACGGGGGGCAGAGGGGAGGGAGCGGAAATCGGCCTGACATCGCTGCTGCCAAGTCTCGCCGCTGGCGCGGCCAAGCGTGGTGGGGGGGGGTCCGGTTCCCCGTAGATTTCATCCATGCTCAAAGCCGGAATCGTCGGACTGCCCAACGTCGGTAAGTCGACCCTGTTCAATGCCCTGGTGGCCAATGCCCAGGCCGAAGCCGCCAACTATCCCTTCTGCACGATCGAGCCCAACTCGGGCATCGTGTCGGTGCCCGATGAGCGGCTGGCCAAACTCTCCGCCATCTCCGGCTCGAAGGAACTGATTCCCACCCGGGTGGAGTTCGTCGATATCGCCGGTCTGGTCAAGGGAGCCAGCCAGGGGGAGGGGCTCGGCAACAAGTTCCTGGCCAACATCCGCGAGGTGGACGCCATCGTCCACGTGGTGCGCTGCTTCGAGAACGACGATGTGATCCATGTCTCCGGCTCGGTGGATCCGGTTCGCGACGCCGAGATCATCAACCTCGAGCTGGGCCTGTCGGATCTGGCCCAGGTGGAGAAGCGGCGCGAGCGCCTCAAGAAGCAGGCGCGCACCAGCAAGGAGGCCCAGCTGGAAGATGCCGCCCTGGCACGTATCCAGGCTGAACTGGAGCAGGGAGGTGCGGCCCGCAACGTCGAGCTGGGGCCCGAGGAGGCTGCCATGGTGCGTCTCCTGTGGCTGCTCACCGCCAAGCCGATCATCTACGCCACCAATGTGAGCGAGGACGATCTGGCCGGCGGCAACGCCCATGTGGAGGCGGTGAGGCAGCTGGCGGCCCGGGAGGGGGCGGAAACGGTGCCGATCTCCGCCCAGGTGGAGGCCGAGCTGATCGAGCTGCCGGAGCAAGAGCGGGCTGAGTTTCTGGCTGGTCTGGGGGTGAGCGAGGGCGGCCTGCAGAGCCTGATTCGCGCCACCTACTCCCTGCTGGGCCTGCGCACCTATTTCACCACCGGCGAGAAGGAGACGCGGGCCTGGACGATCGACGCCGGCATGACCGCGCCCCAGGCCGCCGGTGTGATCCACACCGATTTCGAACGCGGCTTCATCCGCGCCCAGACCGTCAGCTACGAGCAGCTGCTGGAGGCCGGCTCCCTGGCCGTGGCGCGCAACCGGGGCTGGCTGCGCAGTGAAGGCAAGGACTACGTGGTGCAGGAAGGGGACGTGATGGAGTTTCTGTTCAATGTGTAGAAATCAAGCCATAGCAGGCTTCTTGGGGGTGTGAGCTAAAATTAGATAAACACTTCCTTGCCTGCTGCGCTTCAACAAGTCACAGCCCAAGGAGCGTGTCGCGCATAGCCCACCTTTCCAGCCTCTCCACAAACGCCCTTAAATCTGCCCAGATCCTTGTGAAAGCAATGGTTCTGGCTAAGAAAATGGGTCATGAGCAAGCCCAAGGCCTTCCGTCGCTGGAACCCGGAGCAGACCCTGCGGTTGCCGCCCTCGCCGATGGACTGGCTGCCGGAACACCATCTGGTGTTCTTTCTGCTTGATCTGGCTGGTGAGCTGGATCTGAATGTCATCTACGCGGTCGATGAGCAGCGGAATCCGCGTGGCGTCAAGGCCTATGAGCCGCGGATGATCGTGGTCTTGCTCCTGTACGCCTACTGCGTCGGGTTGCCTTCGTCCCGAAAGATTGAGAAAGCCTGCTGGGATGATGCCGCCTTCCGGGTGCGACCGCAAATCCAAAAGGTACGGCCCAGTGCAATCACCGCTGCGCGGAAGGCTGCGCCTACACCGACCCGGACAGCCACATCCTCAAAGGTGGGGATGGCTGGATCCAGGGCTACTGCAGCACCGGCAACATCGAGACCTGCGAGCAGCGCAAACTCGATGCCTACGTCTCCACCAGCAGGCAGCAACACGGCAAACGGCCCCGTTGCTCAAGTGGGCCCAATCCATGGGATCTGGATGCCCGCGGCCGGATGGATCGCAAGCTCCACTCCAAGGCGGGCCAAGCGATCTAAGCCTTGCGCAAGACAATCGACGAGCCGGTATTTGGCCAGATCAAAGCAGCCAGAGGCCTGGATCACTTCCTATTAAGGGGCCTCGAGAAGGTGAAAGGGGAATGGCACTTGATCGCCATCGCCTACAACCTCGGCAAGCTGCACAGGGCAGCAATGAGATGGCGGAGGCGTTTTCACCCCTCAGCGATCCCAATCAGAAAGCCCTGAGGAGCCCTGAACAAACGTGCATCCAGTATTGAGGATGTCCTTGCTCTAGTGCAGAAACTGGGCCGCAACC
>CALPMR020000164.1 GCA_943324725.2 Bordetella parapertussis
CTCAGCCGCCAAGACCAAGAGCGGCGGCAGCGGCAGCCGCGCCGTGGTGCTCAGTGACAGCCGTGGTCGCTACGTGAAGCCGATGTTGCCCCGCGGGCCGGTGAAACGCATCGCCGTCGATGCCACCCTGCGGGCCGCCGCGCCGTACCAAAAGGCCCGCCGGGCCCGTGAACCCCAGCGCAAAGTCATCGTCGAAGATGGCGACTTGAGGGCCAAGCAACTGCAGCGCAAGGCCGGCGCCCTGGTGATCTTCCTGGTGGATGCCAGCGGCTCGATGGCGCTGAACCGCATGCAGAGCGCCAAGGGGGCCGTGATCCGGCTGCTCACCGAGGCCTATGAAAACCGCGATGAAGTCGCCCTGATCACCTTCCGCGGTGAGCAGGCCGAGGTGCTGCTGCCGCCCACCCGCTCGATCACCGCCGCCCGCCGCCGGCTCGAAGCGATGCCCTGCGGCGGTGGCTCGCCCCTGGCCCATGGCCTCACCCAGGCCGCTCGCGTCGCGGCCAATGCGCTGGCCACCGGCGATCTGGGTCAGGTGGTGGTGGTGGCGATCACCGATGGCCGCGGCAATGTGCCCCTGGCCCGCTCCCTGGGGCAACCGGCGCTGGAGGGGGAGGAAGCCGTGGACCTCAAGGAGGAGGTGAAGCAGGTGGCCAGCCGCTACCGGCCTCTGGGCATCAAGCTGCTGGTGATCGACACCGAGCGCAAGTTCATCGGCAGCGGCATGGGCAAGGAGCTGGCCGAGGCTGCAGGCGGCCGCTATGTGCAGCTGCCCAAGGCCAGTGATCAGGCGATCGCCGCCATCGCCATGCAGGCGATCGCTTCGGTCTGAATCGGCGCCACCGGCGGGACAGCTGGGTTCCAGCCCCGCCCGGCGCCGTTGTGCGGAGCTTGCTCAGCAGCAAGGAAGGCTCGATTGCAAGTCAAGGATGGTGCCCGACTGTTGGATCGGCCGCCCTTCCATCCCACCGGGCTTGTCGATCTGCTTCAGCATCTGATGGGTGGCGTAGTGGTCATAGGCGGCTCTGTCGCTCCACACACCGACGATCAGCAGGCCACCCTCCACCGCCGCTACGGAGCGAAACAGATACCCCTCCGGCCGCTGCGCAGCGGTGTGCAGCGCGGCTGACTCCTGCTGGAACTGATCGGCGGTTGCTCCAGGCCAGAAGTTGGCAACCAGGTGCATCTCAAAAGCCTGAGTGAGGGCTCGCCAGGTTAGGCCCAGCGCTCTGAATCAGGTCAGGGCAGCGATCTGCCTGAAATTGCTGCTGACGTTCGGGCCGGTGCCACAACTTGGGGCTGCATTGGTACAGGGGGCTGGGTGGGGCAAGCCAGGGCTTGTGGCCTCTGGTTTGGACCTTGGTGATGGTTGCTGTGGCGTTGAAGCTCCGTTGGCTTCCGTCGTAATCGATCCGTGCGAGTGAGCGAAGCAGGGGGAATATATGCTCACTGTGGCTCTCCAGAGAAGGTTGATGATGCCAGCAGGCTCGGATCGTTTTCTGCCAGCTGTGCACGACGCTTCCACTAGCTGAATCGTGGACCAATCTGGCCGGTTTCTTGTTTTTAATGGTCACAATTATTGCAGCAGAGGGAGTGAAATTTGCTGATCAATAATCTGTCGTCAAGTCAGCGCAATGGCGGCGAGGAATATGGTCAAATGCCTGAATCGCCTTGTTGCCATGGGCTGGATGGATCCCCTTGCTCCTGTTCAAGGCGGGCGCCGGGCTCTGGCTCGTGGCTGCTGTCGCTTGCACTGTTTCTGGCGCCTATCGTTGCCGAAGATGGGCATTCGTGAGACGGCTTTGTCCGCTTCTTGATCCCATTGCTGATTTGCCGCTGAACCAGCGACCTGGACGCTGCAACTCTGGCCTTGACCAGGATTGCAGGGGCTGGTTCTGCAGGCCTCGTTATCCGCACTTCTGGCCTTCACAGCGCCTTGGCGGCGGCATGGGCAGTTGCCCCAGGCCTGGGCGATCGGGCCAGTGCCGGATTCCCGCCCTGGCCTCTGAAGTGGCTCTTTAGGATTGGATCCATTGATCGAGAGCCGGTTTTGCCGCTTCCCTGTGCTCCCTACCAGCTTGTGGCGCGTCCATGAGCATGTTCGGCGAGGGCGAAGGCGAATTGCTGACGCTGCACTACCCCAGACCGCTGCCGATGCGGCTGGATCGCTGGCTGGTGGCGCAGCGGCCGGAGCAGAGCCGGGCCCGGATCCAGAAGTTCATCGAGGCTGGCTATGTGCGGGTGAATGGTGTCACCGGCCGTGCCAAGACACCACTTCGCCCCAACGACACGGTGCAATTGTGGATGCCGCCGCCGGAGCCCCTGCCCTATCTGCTGGCCCAGCCGATTCCTCTTGATGTGCTCTACGAGGACGATCACATCATCGTGCTCAACAAGCCCGCCGGCCTGACCGTGCATCCGGCTCCGGGCAACAAGGACGGCACCCTGGTCAACGGCCTGCTGCACCACTGCCCTGACCTGCCTGGTATCGGTGGTGAGATGCGCCCCGGCATCGTGCACCGGCTCGACAAGGACACGACGGGTTGCATCGTCGTCGCCAAGAGTCAGGACGCCCTGGTGAAGCTGCAGGTGCAGATCCAGAAGCGGATCGCCTCACGCGAGTATCTGGCGGTGGTGCATGGGGTCCCCGCCGGCGACAGCGGCACGATCATCGGCGCCATCGGCCGCCATCCGGTCGATCGCAAGAAGTACGCCGTGGTCCATGAAGACTCCGGGCGGCACGCCTGCACCCACTGGCAGCTGATCGAGCGGCTCGGCGATTACTCCCTGCTGCGCTTCAAGCTCGATACGGGCCGCACCCACCAGATCCGGGTGCACTGCGCCCATGTCGGCCATCCGATCGTCGGCGACCCCACCTACAGCCACTGCCGCCATCTGCCGATGAAGCTCACGGGTCAGGCCCTGCACGCCACCGCCCTGGGGCTCGACCACCCGATCAGCGGCGAGCGGATGCTGTTCGAGGCGCCGCTGCCGCCGGTGTTCGAGAAGTTGCTGCTGACCCTGCGCCGGCGGATGTCTTAGGGAAGCCTGCTGAACAACTCCTCAAGTGATCGGCATCCCGTTCTTTCGGCTGAACCAGAACGCCGTGAACACTGGATTGCCAACGTGCAATGAGCCTGTTGCTGGGTCCCGTTGCAGGTTTTCAGCAGCCTCTCAGGGGCGCCGGTAGAGCCACGCCGTGCCGAGCAGCGGAGCCAGCTTCTGCGCCTGCGGTCGCGGTGTTGGCTGAGGGGGACGGGCGCCGGCGGCCCAGCGCCTCCAAGCCCTTCTCCCGGCGCAGCGCTGGTCACTCGTCCACCATGGCCAGGCCGGCGCGAGTTGACGCGCGTCAACGTCTCTGGCTGAGCGGGCGAGCGCAGCAGAAGCGGACACGGCGACCAGGCGCGACCCCCTGCTGGCCTGATGGCCAGCTGGGCCGGCGGTCGCGCCCGAGTGGGTTTGCCCCAGGCGGCCGGCAGACTTGATCCCTCTGGGGCTGCGATGTCATGGCCACGCCGCCGCGTCGGCTGTTTGTGGATCAGTTCTTTGTCGGCTGGGTCTATGGCCCCTGGGTGGTGGCCAGCCTGCTGGTGATCCTGGCGCTGCGGCTGTTGATGGAGGAGGATTTCGCCCTGCGCAGCAACGCCTGGGGGCTGCTCGGCAACGCGGCGATCTGCTTCTCGATCGGCTGCGTCTGCAAGCTCTCCTGGGCCATGGCCCGCTTCAATGCTGTGCGCCAGCTGGAGCTACAACTGCGTCAGCAGCTGGGCCTGCGCTGATGGCGATGACCCGCTCCCAGATCGCCATGGTCGTCACCCTGCCCTGGCTGGCCGCCGGCGTGGTGCTGCTGGCCATGACCCGGATTGAGGGTGAAACCCAGGAGGCGAAGCTGGGCCTGTTCGGCAGTGCCGCCATCTGCTTCTCGATCGGCTGCCTGGCCCGCACCAGCCTGGGGCTCCACGATCTGATGCAGGCCTCCCACGCCGCTGCCCCCCATGGCGCAGACGCCTCGCCACCGCCGCCACAGCCACAACCACCCCCGGGAAAGCAACAGTCATGACCCGGCGTCGTTGGCACGGCTTCGCCCCTGGGCGGGCCCTTGCGCTGCTGGTGATTGTGGCGCCAACGTTGACGCCGGCTTCGGCCCAGCCGCTGATTCCAGCGCCGCAACCGCGCCGTCTGCCGCCCCCCTCGTCGGCGTTGTTGCGCAGCCTGGAGGGCTTCCAGCACGATCTCCAGCTGCTTGATCGCAGCCTGCTGAACGGTTCGGTGGAGCCTGCTGTTCCCGGCTCTGCTGCGGCCGACGGCGCTGCCAGTCCCACGTTGCCGGCTCCGGTTCTACCGGCTCCGGTTTTACCGGCTCCGGCTGCCACGGCCCTGCCCACCACGCCCGAGGCGGTGCGCATCGAGCGGCGCCAGCGGCTCAGCCTGAGCGAGGCCCTGGCGGTGGCCGTACGCAACGATCCCGACCTGGCCGCCGCCGTGTTGAGCGTGCGCGAACAGCAGGATCTGGTCGGTTCGGCCCGGGGGCGCTGGTGGCCGGAGCTGGGCCTGAATCTGGCGGGGGGTTACCGCCAGGAGCGCTCCTATAGCTCGGTCTGGAGCGACAACGTCGGCTTTTATCCAGCGGGTTCACCGTTTCTGGTCAAGCCCCAGGGCTGGAACGTGGTACAGACCAATGTCGGTGCCGCCGCGGCCCGGATCGAGCTGGGCTGGGAGTTGATCAGTCCGGGTCGCGCCGCCGCCATCGCCGAAGCGGACGACAGCCTCAAGGTCTCCCGTCAGCGTTATCGGGATCGGCTACGCCAGCTGCAGCTCGATGTCAGCGTCGCCTACTACGGCCTGCAGCTCGCCGACCAGCTGCAGCGCATTCGCCAGGCCGTCGTCGCCAGCGACACGGTGGTGCGCGACCAGGTGGCGGCGCTCAAGCAGGTGGGCCTGGTGCCGCGGCTGGATCTGCTGCGGGCCGAGGCCGCCCTGCAGCAGGGCCGCTATCGGCTGGAGCAGGCGGAGGCGCTGCGGCTGAGCCGTCAGCGCCAGCTCAGCAATCTGATCAACGTGCCCTTTGATGTCAGCCTGCGGGCCAGTGATGCGGTGCGGCTCCAGCCGCCCTGGCCGCTCGAATTGGAGCCGACGATCCTGCGCGGCTGGAGTGACAACCCCCAGCTCAAAGCCTTGCAGGCCGCCCGCGATGCCCTGCTGCGCCAGGCCGATCGCCGGGCTGCCGAGCTGCTGCCCAGCCTGCGGCTGGTGGCTTCGGGCGGCTACGGCCAGGGGCTGATCACCCAGCCGCTGATCCAGCTGGAGGGCTGCTGCGGCTCGGCCCATATTCCCCAGTTGCTCAATCAGAGCGCCGACTGGGCCGCCGGTCTGCAGCTGCACTGGCGCTTCTTCGATGGCGGCGTCACCGCCGGGGCGGTGGCCGCCAGCCGCGCCGCCGCTGCCCGCACCGATCAGAACCTGGCCCGGGAGCGCAATGCCATCCGCCAGCGGCTGGAGGCCGCCTTCTACGACCACCGGGCTGCCCTGGGGCAGATCGTGGCGGCCCGCGCCTCCTACAGCGCCTCCCGCGAGGCGTTCCATGATGTGCGGGCCCGCTATCAACTGGGGCTGGCCGATTACAGCGATGTGGCCGACACCGTCACCACCCTGACCGGAGCGATGGAGGGGGTGGCCGAATCGACCACCCTGGCCAATGTCAGCTATTCCCAGCTGCTGCGTGAACTGTTGCCGGTACCGAATCAGCCCGGTGAGCCGGTGCTGCTGCCGCTGGTGCTGGGCGGCTCCTGAGCCCTGGCCTGGAGGCGCTCCCAGCGACGGTTCCGCCAGGCCATCGTGCGCCAGATCAGCAACACCAGCAGGGCCGCGAACCAGAACCAGACCTCCGGGGCGTTGGCGTGCAGCAGCACCACCAGCAAGGCTGCCGCCAGGGCCAGCCAGGGGAGTTCGGCGCGCAGGCTGCCGGCCGGCAGGGGTGATGGTTGGGCTTCGTCCATGCTCATGGCAGCGTCCCCCGCTGGCGCAACTCGCTGTCATCCTGGCGCTCCTGCTGGCGCAGGCTGCGGTAACTGCCGGTGAGGTCGCGCATGATCGGCAGCAGGTAGCTGGCCGGTGTGCGCCATTCCACGTAGCCATGGGCCTTGAGCGTCAGCCCCTCGCGGATCGGGAAGACACTGCTGCCGCTGCTGAGTGTCCAGCGGTAGCCGTCCAGGCTGGATCGTCGACCTGAGCCCGAGCGCTCCGGCTCTGCGCTCAGCAGGTCGATCTCGGTGCGCAGCACGGGGCCGTTGCGCACCAGGGCTTCCGCCAGCTGGGGATTGCCCATGGTGGTGTTGACGTCTTCGCGGGTGGCGGGCAGCAGGCTCACCCGCTTCACCCGACCGCGAATGCCGCCGAAGCGGCCCCGTTCGTTCCAGTCCGGCACCACCTCCATCGCCAGGCCGGAGCGCAGCCGGCGCGCGTCGGCCGGGGCGAAGTAGGCCACGGCTTGCAGTGCTTCGCCGTTGCGGCTGCCGAGGGTGCCAAGCCGTTCACCCGGTTTGACGGTCTGGCCGCGCACCACCTGCAGATCGAGGATGCGCCCATTGCGATCGGCGAGCAGCGTGCCGTCGTAACGCAGTTGGGCCTGGGTCACCCGCACGGCCCGGCGCGCGTCATTGATGGCGTAGCGCCGCCGCTGGGCCTCGGTGTCGATCTCCAGCTTCACCTTCTCCCAGACGTCGATCGCCTCCCGCTGGCGGATGCCGACGTCGGCGACGCTGTTGCCCAGCTGGATCGCCCGGTCTTCGCTGGCCACCACCTCCTGGGCCAGGGGGGCCACCACTTC
>CALPMR020000165.1 GCA_943324725.2 Bordetella parapertussis
CACCCCCACCGAACTGGCCGACGAGAACCATGTCGACACCGAAGGGATCGTGCAACTGATCCAGGAGATGGATCTGGCCGACGGCATCGCCGCCGCCCGGGCCTTCTCCCTGTACTTCCAGCTGGTCAACATCCTCGAGCAGCACATCGAGGAGGACAGCTACCTCGAAAGCCTCAAGACGGCGACGGTCACCGCCAAGAGCGATCCGTTCCTGCCGCGGCTGGCCAGCCAGAGCGAACCGGCCACCTTCCGCCAGCTGTTCGAACGCCTGCGGGCCCTGGGCGTGCCCCCGGCCCAGCTGGAGAATCTGCTGCGGGAGCTGGACATCCGCCTGGTGTTCACCGCCCATCCCACCGAGATCGTGCGCCACACCGTGCGCCACAAGCAACGGCGGGTGGCGGCCCTGATCCAGAAGCTGCAACTCAGTCCGGCGGTCAACCCGGACGAGCGCCAACACCTGCGCCAGCAGCTGGAGGAGGAAATCCGGCTGTGGTGGCGCACCGATGAATTGCACCAGTTCAAGCCCTCGGTGCTCAACGAGGTGGACTACGCCCTGCATTACTTCCAGCAGGTGCTGTTCAATGCCATGCCCCAGCTGCGGCAGCGCCTGCGCACCGCCCTGGCCAGCAGCTATCCCGATGTGGTGCCCCCTCGGGATTCCTTCTGCACCTTCGGCTCCTGGGTGGGCTCCGACCGGGACGGCAACCCTTCGGTGACGCCTGAAATCACCTGGCGAACCGCCTGTTATCAGCGCCAGCTGATGCTGAAGCGCTATCTCCATGCCGTCGGGGAGCTGCGCGATCAACTCAGCATCTCGATGCAGTGGAGCCCGCCCAGCAAGGCCCTGCTCGAATCCCTGGAGATGGATCGGCTGCGCTTCCCGGAAATCTACGAAGAACGGGCCACCAGCTATCGCAAGGAGCCCTATCGGCTCAAGCTCAGTTATATCCTCGAGCGCCTGCATCTGAGTCAGCGGCGCAACGACCAACTGGCGGAGGCGGGCTGGGAGTTTCCTGGCGACAGCCCACCGTCCTCCGTCATCGACACCCCCTTCGGCCTGCCTTCCGGCGGCGTGGGGCTGCAGGATCTGCACTACAGCTCGGTGGACGAGTTCCGCAACGACCTGGAGCTGCTCAAGGAGAGCCTCGACGCCACGGGGCTCAAGTGCGAATCCCTGCGGGACCTGCTCACCCAGGTGCACATCTTCGGCTTCTGGCTGGCCAGCCTCGACATCCGCCAGGAGAGCACCCGCCACAGCGATGCCATCGACGAACTCAGCCGCTATCTGCAGCTGCCGATCGCCTACGGCGCCATGGACGAAGAACAGCGGGTGACCTGGCTGCTGGCCGAACTTCAGACCCGCCGGCCCCTGCTGCCGCCGGCGGCCCGCTGGACCGCCGCCACCGCCGAGACCTTCGCGGTGTTCCGCATGCTGCATCGGCTGCAGCAGGAATTCGGCCCCCGCATCTGCCGCACCTATGTGATCTCGATGAGTCACACGGTGTCGGATCTGCTGGAAGTGCTGCTGCTGGCCAAGGAAGTCGGCCTGATCGACCCTTTGGCCCAGCGCTCCGAGCTGCTGGTGATCCCCCTGTTTGAAACCGTCGAAGATCTTCAGCGCGCCCCTGCCGTGATGGGACGGCTGTTCGCCGACCCCTTCTACCGGGAGCTGCTCACCAGCAACACCGACAGCGGCCAGCCGCTGCAGGAGGTGATGCTCGGTTATTCCGACAGCAACAAGGATTCGGGATTTCTGTCGAGCAACTGGGAGATTCACCGCGCCCAGATCGCCCTGCAGCGGCTCGCCGATGAGCACGCCGTGGCCCTGCGCCTGTTCCATGGCCGTGGCGGCTCGGTGGGGCGCGGCGGCGGCCCCGCCTATCAGGCGATCCTGGCCCAGCCCAGCGGCACCCTCAAGGGCCGCATCAAGATCACCGAGCAGGGCGAAGTGCTGGCCTCCAAGTACTCCCTGCCGGAGCTGGCTCTCTACAACCTCGAAACCGTGTCCACGGCCGTGTTGCAGAACAGCATGGTCACCCTGCCGGTCGATGACACCCCCAGCTGGAATCAGCTGATGGAGCGGCTGGCCGCCCGCTCCCGCGACCACTACCGCGCCCTGGTGCACGACAACCCCGACCTGGTGGCCTTCTTCGAGCAGGTCACCCCGATCGAGGAGATCAGCAAGCTGCAGATCTCCAGCCGGCCAGCCCGCCGCAAGAGCGGCACCCGCGATCTCTCCAGCCTGCGGGCCATCCCCTGGGTGTTCGGCTGGACCCAGAGTCGCTTTCTGCTACCGAGCTGGTACGGCGTCGGCGCCGCCCTGCAGGCCGAACTGGAACAGGATGCGGACCAGATGGAACTGCTGCAACTGCTGTATCAGCGCTGGCCATTCTTCCGCATGCTGATCTCCAAGGTGGAGATGACCCTCTCCAAAGTGGATCTGGATCTGGCGGGGCACTACGTGCGCTCCCTCGGCCGCGAAGCCAACCGCGAAGCCTTTGCGGCGATCCTGGCCTCGATCACCGCCGAGTTCACCCTCACCCGGGATCTGGTGCTGGCGATCAGCGGCCACCAGCGACTGCTCGATGGCGATCCGGCCCTGCAGCTCTCGGTGGAGCTGCGCAACCGCACGATCATTCCCCTGGGCTATCTGCAGGTGGCGTTGCTGCGCCTGCTGCGCGACCAGAACCGCCAGCCGCCGATGAGCGAGGGGGCCGGCAAGGCCAGCGATGGCCGCACCTACAGCCGCAGCGACCTGCTCCAGGGCGCCCTGCTGACGATCAACGGCATCGCCGCCGGCATGCGCAACACCGGCTGAGCTCCTCCAACTTTCCCCCGGCCCGAGCCTTTCCCTGGTGATCCCCTTCCGCAGCCAACCACCCCAGCCCCACCTGCGACAGGGTTATCAGTTGCTCCAACAGCCAACCTGGGATGCCGAGGAGTTGGACGAGCTGCTGCTGCAGTGTGGCGACAGGCCCCGGGGCGCCGGGCGCTGGGAGCTGGTGCTGCAACGCAGCGCCTGGTACCTCGCTGTTCGCAACGATCAGGACAAGCTCGTGGGCTTCATCCGGGCCACCAGCGACCAGGCCCTGAACGCCAATCTCTGGGATCTGCTGGCTGATCCAGGCGACCCGTCCCGCGACGAGGTGATCCAGGCCCTGGTGCAGGCAGCCCTGAGCCGGCTGCGGCGGGAAATGGGGGGCTGCAGTGTCTCCCTGGCCGCCCCACCGGAGGCGCTGCGCGCCGTCACCAAGGCCGGCTTTGTGGTCGATCCGGGCGGCATCCGGGCGATGGGACTGAACCTGACGGAGCCCGACCAGGCCTAAAAGCGTGTTACCCATCGGCCATTCCGAGCAAAACGAACCAACCCCCTCGATGCGAATGCCCAATGCGGTCTCAGAAAAGTCGCAATGGCAATCTCGCTTCAGTAATGCCAATTGATCGAAAGCGATTGCAGCACATATGATTTCGGCGAATCCAACGCGCCAAAACCGATTCACTCCTACCTTGGTTCGATTCCAGCCCGAGTTCTTTTTTTTGTAGCTGAAAAGACTTCGATTTCCATACGGCGATCTATAGGCAACAGGCTCCTGGAGCGCTCGGAACGAAAAGGCCCAACTCGCTCCCCATGCCAAAGCCCAGCACGATCTCAGCAAGGTCTTCCCAGCATCCCGGTCCCAGACATGCCTGGAATCCGAATTGGCCTCGAAGCGTCCGAACACTTCAGTTCGATCGCGCCTCAATCAAGCGCCTGAGCTGACGACACCTTCCGAGCAGTGGCGGCAGATGCGATCCGAGCCGTTCGGCCAGAGCAGATTCACATAGCCAACATTTCAAGATGACACTGACTTGAATAGTTCACTAGGCGAAAATCTTGGATCAGGCCTTCCCCGAGAATCACTCACAACAGCCACATCACAGCCTTAACGACACCGATTTCACAGGCAAAAGTCCTCGACTCAGCCAGCAGATGCGACGACGAAGAAATATCTTCAATTCTCTGCATCGCCCCAGATCAACATCAATTCAGGCCAGTGCGCTGGCGATGGCCCTGCCCAACCGCCTGGTCATCCCAGCAGTAGCGGCCTGTGGCACATCGGCCGTTCCGAGCTCCACACGACCCCACGCACTCCATGCGAACGCCCATTGCAATTTCGAGCAGGTTTCAGCAACGTCCTCGCTACATGAACCGCTCAACGCTCAAGATCAATCTGCGCACCGACAAGTAGCCCAGTGGACACGTCAAAAACAATCTGCAAGCAGCTCAGATTGCTGGCAGCCGTGATCACATTTCCAACAATGTCATCTTCACCGTTCCGGCGGCAGAAGAACCATCAACGAGCATGGAGGGACTCGAACCCCCGACATTCAGAACCGGAATCTGACGCTCTATCCAACTGAGCTACATGCCCAACACCAGGGAAGCCAGGGAGTCAATCGCGCCGGGTGAAGACTCACCCATGCGACGGCGACGCCTGCGGCCATGCCTGTCAGCGGTACCTTAGCCGCTGATCGCCCCAGACCCATCCGGCTGCACCGCCTGGAGTTGCTGCACTTCCGCAATCTTGCCGGTCTGCAGCTGACCCTGGAAGCCCCCAGGCTGCTGGTGATCGGCGCCAACGGAGCCGGCAAATCGAATCTGCTGGAGGCGGTGGAGCTGCTCACCAGCCTGCGCTCGCATCGCTGCGCCAGCGATCGGGATCTGATCAGTCACGGTCAGCCCTCCAGCCGGCTGCGGGCGATCACCGGTGAGGGCGACAGCCTGGAGCTGAGGCTGCGCAGCCGGGGTGGTCGCCAGGCCCTGCGCAACGACAAGTTGCTGGAGCGCCAACTCGACCTGATCGGTCCGCTGCGCTGCGTCGGCTTCAGCGCCCTGGACCTGGAGCTGGTGCGCGGCGAACCCGCCCTGCGCCGCCAGTGGCTGGACCGGGTGGTGCTGCAACTGGAGCCCGTTTATGGCGCCCTGCTCAGCCGCTATGGCCGGCTGCTGCGCCAACGCAGTCAGCTGCTGCGCCGCGGCCTGGGCCTGGCGGATCGGGCCGCCCTGCTCGATGTCTTCGACCAGCAGATGGCCCTGATCGGCACCCGCCTGCACCGCCGCCGCTGGCGGGCCCTGCGGCGGCTGGAACCGCTGGCGACCGCCTGGCAACAGCGCATCGGCGGCGCCGCCGAGCCCCTGGCCCTGGCCTACCGCAGCGGCACCGAGCTGGCCAGCGACGCCCTGGACGGCGATCAGGAGGAGTGCTGGCGGGCAGCCCTGGAGCACCAGCTGCTGCTGCAGCGACCCCAGGAGGAGCGGCTGGGTCAGTGCCTGGTGGGGCCCCATCGCGATGACGTCGCCCTGCTGCTGGCCGGCCAACCGGCACGCCGCTATGGCTCGGCCGGCCAGCAGCGCACCCTGGTGCTGGCCCTGAAATTGGCCGAACTGGAGCTGGTGGGCCAGATCGTCGGGCAGCCGCCGCTGTTGCTGCTCGACGACGTGCTGGCCGAACTCGATCCCCAGCGCCAGCAACTGCTGCTGGAGGCCGTGGGTGAGGGCCATCAATGCCTGGTCAGCGCCACCCATCTGGAATCCTTCAGCGGCGGCTGGCGCTCCGCCTCCCAGGTGGTTCACATGCGCGCCGGCAACCTCT
This sequence comes from Bordetella parapertussis, assembly GCA_943324725.2. GTDB lineage: Bacteria > Cyanobacteriota > Cyanobacteriia > PCC-6307 > Cyanobiaceae > Cyanobium. The sequence continues at coordinate 5,634 of CALPMR020000165.1, forward strand.
GTGCTCAATGAGCGACAGGATCTGACATCACACAACTGCCATGCCGCCCGAGACGTATGGTTGGCTCTCCGTTGCCTGGACCCCTGATGAACCAGAGCCTGCCCTGCCTCCACCCCAATCCGGGATGGAACCGAGCCGCCTACCAGCCTCTCCCCACCCAAGCCCAGGGCACCCCCGAGACTCCCTCCAGCCCCAACGTCACCGACGCGGTTGGGAAACACTGCATCCTCGAGCTCTACGACTGCGACAGTTCGCGACTCGACGACGAAGCTTTTCTCAGGGACACCATCACGACAGCAGCAAAGCGTGCTGGTGCCACCCTGCTCAACCTGATCACCCACCGCTTCGAGCCCCAGGGCGTCACCGGACTCGCCCTTCTGGCCGAGTCTCACATCTCGATCCACACCTGGCCGGAATCCGGCTATGCGGCGGTCGATGTGTTCACCTGCGGCGATCACACCATGCCCGAACGGGCCTGCCAGGTGCTCTGCGAGGAGCTCAATGCCGGGCGCCACAAGCTCACCAGCTTCCGGCGCGAAACACCGGTCACGATCGAAGGCAGTGAGCGCGATCCCGTGCTCAGTCCCGCCTGATCCGCCGCCGGAGCCCCCGTCAACCTGCACCATCCCAGCAGCGGCAAGCCTGATCAGGCCTGCCGCTTCTTTTCATGGGGAGAGGCCATTGCCTGCGGCTGTTGCGCCAGCACCCGGTTGAGCTTGCCGCTCACCAGCCCCTCGAGATCGAGGGCCACGGCCGCAAAGCCAAGGCCTGAAAAGGCCGCCACCAATTCATCGCGCAGGCCACCTGCAGCCAATTGCTGCAGCACCTCGGCCAGACGATCCGCCGGCAACTCGATGCGGGCCGTTTCCCCCTGGCTGCGCACCCGCAAGGCTCCCCCCCACCGCTGCCGCAACCAGTCCTCCGCCGCCGCCACCCGCACCAGTCGGGCGGCACTGATCGGCTCGCCATAGGGAAAGCGGGAGGCCAGGCAGGGCTGGGCCGGCTTGTCCCACCAGGGGAATCCAAGGGCCCTGGAGATCTGACGCACGCCGGCCTTGTCCACACCGAGCTCCGCCAACGGAGAGCGCACCCCCTGCTCGCGGGCGGCGCGGATGCCAGGTCGGTGATCCCCGAGGTCATCGCGGTTGACACCATCGAGCACCACAGCAGCCCC
>CALPMR020000166.1 GCA_943324725.2 Bordetella parapertussis
ATGGTTTTGCTCCCAGCCAGTTGGCCGGTTTGACGCCACCTGGATGCCGAATGGACATCACCCCTTGGTCGCGCTCCGGCTCGGGGATGTCGACTGGCTCGCCGCCGTTCAACCCACCAGCACCTTCACCACCCCCACCAGAGCGGCCACACCGATCAAGCGCAACACCCCCCAGTGCCAGCGCAGCAACAGCAGCAGGCTGGCCGCCAGGATCGCCAGCGCTGCCGGATCGAGGCTGCCGCCGGGCCACAGGGCCGGCCCGGCGAACAGCAGCGCCAGGCTGGCGATCACCCCCACCACGGCGGCGGTGATCGCCGTGAGCGGCGGCCCCAGCCGCAGATCTTCGCGGCTGGCCTCCACGAACGGGCCGCCGGCCAGGATGAACACAAAAGACGGCAGGAAGGTGAACCACACCACCACCAGGCCCGCCAGCAGCGCCTGGGCCAGGGAGCCACTGCTGTTCCAGCCGCCCATGAAGCCCACAAACGCCACCACCATGATCAGCGGGCCCGGCGTGGTTTCGCCCAGGGCCAGGCCATCGAGCATCTGGTGGGCATTGAGCCAGCCGTGGGTCTCCACCGCCCCCTGGGCCACGTAGGGCAGCACCGCGTAGGCACCACCGAAACTCATCAGCGCCACGCGGCTGAAGAAGCGCGCCATCGTCGCCAGGGGGCCAGCGACGCCCCCCTGCCAGCTCAACGCCGCCAAGGGCACAGCCAGAGCCAGGCCACTGATCAGCAGCGTGACGGCCAGCTGGTGGGCCTGGACCAGCGCATGGCTGGGCGTCGGTGTGTCGTCGTCATGCAGCGCCCGGACCCGCTCAGCCGCCTCCCCCATCGCCCCCGACGAAAGTCCAGGGATGCTGGGAACACGACTGGCGAGCTGAAACCAGGCCGGCCGCAACCGTCCGCCGATCCAGCCCGTCAGAGCTGCCGCCCCCACCAGCAGCGGATAGGGCAGCCGCAGCCAAACCAGGCCGAGGAAAGCGGCCACAGCGATCGCCAGCAGCGGCGGCTGGTGCAGGGTGCGCCGCCCCAGCCGCCAGGCGGCCTGCAGCACGATCGCCAGCACCGCCGGTTTCAGGGCCCAGAACAGCGCCACCAGCAGCGGCAGCTGACCCCAGAGGGCATAGAGGCAGGACAGCCCCAGCAACAGCAGCACCGAGGGCAACAGGAACAGCCCGCCGGCGATCAGGCCACCGGGAATGCCATGCATCAACCAGCCCAGATAGGTGGCCAGCTGGGTGGCCTCCGGCCCCGGCAGCAGCATGCAGTAGTTGAGGGCATGCAGAAAGCGACGCTCCGAGAGCCATTGGCGCCGCTGCACCAACTCGCTGTGCAGCAAAGCGATCTGCCCCGCCGGCCCACCGAAGCTCACCAGCCCCAGCTGCAGCCAGAAGCGGGCGGCGTTGGCCAGGGAAGGGGAGACATTGGTCACGGTGGCAGTGGGCACGGCGGCAGGCGGCTGGGGGCAGTGGGTTGGCCTCAGGGCCTGACGGATCGCCAGCATCCTCGGCCTCCGCTTCACATCGGCTGGTGGTTCAAACCACATGGGCGCCAGTCGGGGCTCGGTAGGACAGGGGCATCCCTCCGGCTATCCAGGGCCCATGAAGCCATCGCCGCCGCCGAACAACCTGGGACCGACCCTGCTGCTCGCCGTCGGCCTGCTGTCGTCTCCCCTGGTTGTCGGCGTTCCCCTGGTGATCGTCGCCCTGGCCGCCGTGCGCACCGCCGCCGGGGATCCGGCTCTGCCGCGGCTGACGCGCTGGCTGCAGCGCCTGCGTCGTGCTCAGATCCTGCCGGCAGCACGGCCTCGTTTCGCCAGTGTGCACTCCCAGCAATTGGCGAGCAAAGCCGCTCAAGTCTCTCCAGGGTCGACTCTGCGGTTGCAGTCCAACGCCATGGGGCTGAGCCCCTGTTGTCGTGAACGATGAAGTGCTGGAGGTCTTGCACGCCGTAGCCCTGCGAGCTACGGCGATCCGCTGCCATCACGACGCGCCCGCTGCACGATCAAATGGGGCAACGACCTTGAGTCGGCGAGGCCCTGGAGCTGCCGATGCTCGTCGTCGCTGCGAACCAGCGGCGGCTGCTGACCAACGGTGGCCACTGACCAACGGTGGCCACTGACCAGCGGTGGCCCGGATCCAGCCAGCCCGATGGAATGATCGCCCCAGGAGATCCTCCATCGTTTGGCTGTCATGGCCGGGACTACGGATCAGGGCGGCATCATCGGCCCTGGCCAAGCCCGATCCTTCCCCCTCGCGCTTCGACTGGTTGCCTGAGAAGCACCAATCGGCAGGAAAAGGCTGCTCGACATAGGCAAAGTCGGCTGAAGTCCACAGTGATGATTGGCGTCCAGCGCTCGATGGCGGTTCCGAATCGCAGGTGCCCCGGCTCTGTCGACAGATCTGGTCATGAATCGCGAAGCTGCAGGACACCAGGATGATCAAGATGTTGATCCTGCCGTTAGCTTGGCTGCAGTGATCAAGCTTTGACGTCATCATGCGCCGATCCCTGCATCGATCTTTGGCCTCACTTCGATGCGGTGTCCTGGTAGCGCTCTTCCTCGTCGCTGCCACATCGGCAGCCAGCCGAGCAGCCGAGTCAGCCATCGGGACCTGGCGGATACGCGTGCTCACCACCTACGCCCAACCTCTGGCCCATGAGGGGCCCGTGTTCCTGCCCGAAACGCAGGAACTCTTCTTCACCTCCAACCGCTTGCAACGTCCGGATGGCAGTCAATATGTAATTGCCTCAATCTTCAATGTCGTGACCGGCAAGACCAGAGATCTCGGTCTTACGGAGTCCATCCCGATGGCCAATGGCGCTTTCCGCCTCCGCAACGGCATCCTTGTGGTGACCATGCAGGGAGATCGCACGCGTCCAGCTGGTCTTGCTACCTATGATCCTGCCACCGGACAGGTGCAGATCCTGACCAAGGGGTTTGCCAACAATCAGTTCAACAGTCCTAACGACGTTGTCCAGGCCAGCGATCTTGCGATCTGGTTCACCGATCCCCAGTACGGCTATGAGCAGGCCTTCAGGCCCAAGCCCACGCTGGGCAACTGGGTGTGGCGCCTGGATGGTTCCGGGCATGGGCAGCGGTTGATGATCGATGGCTTTGCCAAGCCCAATGGCATCGCCTTCAGCCGCGATCAGCGCTATGTCTATGTGACTGATTCGGGTTACATTGCCGGAAATGGGGAGCGCAATAGCGTTCTTCCTCGCACAATTTATCGCTATCGTGTGCTGACCACCCCAGAAGGTCCGCTTGCTACGGATCGCATCACGTTCTGTGTGGTCACCAAGGGCATTCCAGATGGCCTGAAGGTTGACGATCAAGACCGCATCTGGACGGCAACTGGCGCTGGCCTGGAGGTATTCAGCAAAGAGGGCACGCCCCTGGCCGTGATTCCCATTGAGGGTGGTGTGAGCAACTTTGCTCTTGCTGGTGATGGTGGAGCTTACGTGATGGGTGAAACCAAAATTTACCGCTTGGATTCCTGAGATGTCGATCAAAGTTCATGCCCGTTGCCTGAGCATCTTGGCTCTGGGCGTTCTGTCTGGTGTCAGTCTCGTTGGCCTGGCCGCAAGTCCGCAGGCCATGGCGCAAGCTGTGCCTGAGGCCATTGTTGTTGCCCTGTCGCCAACCTACAGTTGGAATGGGGTGACGGTTTCGCGAACTGGCAGGCTGTTTGTCAGCATGCAACGGGATACTCCAGGCTCGACCACTCCTTCTGTTGGTGAGATTCTGCCCAACGGCAACATCGTCCCCTTCCCGGGAGGTCGCTGGAATCAGTATAAGTCCGGCAACTCAGGCGAAGATCAGTTTGTCGGCATCAATTCAGTGGTGTCAGATGCCGCCGATCAGTTGTTCGTCGTTGATCCGGCGGGTATCGGGGGCAAGCCGATCAAAGGCATGGCCAAGCTGGTTCAGATTGATATTTCCAGTAAGCGCGTTGTACGTGTGTATTCTTTTGATGAAATGGCTGTCCCTGAGGGCGGATTCATCAACGATGTTCGCGTGGCAGACGGCTATGCCTACCTTCCCGATTCCAGTCTGGGGGCGTTGGTTGTTCTCCATCTCAAGACCGGTCATGCACGCCGAGTTCTTGCTAATGATATTCGTCTGCGTTCCGATCGCAAGCTCGGACTTGCTGTAAACGGTCAGCCATATCTGAACTCTCAGGGAGTCCTTCCCAATGGAAACATGAATGTCAATCCAATTGAGCTCAGTGCTGATGGTCGCTATCTCTATTTTCAGCCCAGCGGTGGCCCTGAGCTGATGAGGCTTGAAACCCGCTTGCTCAGGGATTTCTCGACTCCTGATTCGGCGCTGTCGAGGGCGATCGAGTCGATGGGGCGTGGCCCGTTCAATGCCGGGATGACGATGACAGCCGACGGTTCAATCTATTTCAGTGACATCGAGATTGGTGGTATCTCCCGCCGCTATCCAGATGGCCATTTTGAAGTGGTCGCTCGTGGACCAAGTTCCATGCTTGTCTGGCCCGATGCCTCCCGGTTGGGTCCCGATGGCTACTTGTATTTCCCTGCGTCACAGATCAACCGATTCGCGGGCAATAGTCCTACCGGGACATCACAACTCAAGTTTCCTTTCCACCTGTTCAAGGTCAAGGTCGTAGCGCCCTGACGCTGGCTGGCAGGTCGCCATCAGGGCATCACGGCAGCGTGGTCATCCGCAACCCAGAGCTGCTCCAGGAACGGCCAGTCCTGCCTGTCCTGTCGTCGCAATCTGGTGGTGACCGTGAGCATTTGGCTGCGGCTGACGGCACCGCCTGTGGACTGGCGGCCAAGGTTGATGTTGCCTGGGACGTCCGGCCATCGTCTTGCCATGGTGGAGCGGATCGTTTCCAGCAGCGGCTGCAAGCTGACAAGCGGCCCCGTTTCTCCAGGGGGGCCAAAGCGCCACGGGAACTGGATGCCCGCGGCCGGAAGGATTGCAGGAGCCGCGGCCGATGGCCCGGAGCGTCATGGCAGCAGGGGGGCCTGCCCGTCAGCCCAGAACCCGGCCCAGGATCGATCGCAGCTGGTCCAGTTCCGCCAGGAAGCCGTCATGGCCCAGGTCGCTGTTGAGGCTGGTGTAGCTGGCTCCGCCGGGGATACCGGCGGCCAGCTCCTGTTGGCGGCCGGGGGGAAACAGGCGATCGGAGCTCACTGAAACCACGCTGACCTGGGCGCGGATGCGCGCCAGGGCCGCCGCCACGCCGCCACGACCCAGGCCGACGTCGTGGCGGTTCATGGCCCGGGCGAGGCCGATGTAGCTGTTGGCGTCGAAGCGTTGCACCAGCTCCTGGCCCTGGCGCTGCAACAGGGCGGTGATGGCCGTTTCTGGATCCGGAGGCTTCGGATTGTCGCCGTGTTCAACCTCCTTCCCCTCAGCGCCGAGCTGCCGCTCCATCTCCGTGGCGCTGACATAGGTCTGCTGGGCGAGGGCGCGGGCCAGGGCCAGGCCGGCGCGGGGGCCGCCGCCGGGTTGGTCGTAGTAGTCGCCGCCGTAGAAGAGGGGATCCTGGCGGATCGCCTGGATCTGACAGGCGTGAACGGCGATGTTGTCGGCGCTGCAGCTGGCGGCGGTGGCGATCAGCAGCAGGCGTTCCAGCCGCTGCGGCGAGCCGATCGCCCACTCCAGGGCCCGCATGCCTCCCATCGAGCCACCGATGACGGCGTGCCAGCGCTCGATGCCCAGCCAGTCGGCCAGGCCCCGTTCGGCCGCCACCATGTCGCGGATCGAGAGCAGCGGGAAGCGGCTGCCGTAGGGCCGGCCATCAGCCGCCGGACTGGCGGGGCCGGTGCTGCCCTGGCAGCCGCCGAGCACGTTGGGGCAGATCAGGCAGAAGCGCTCGCTGTCCAGGGCCTGGCCGGGGCCGATCAGCCGATCCCACCAGCCGGCGCTGGCATGGCCGACACCGGCGGGCCCGGCCGCGTGGCTGTCGCCACTGAAGCCATGCAGCAGCAGGATGGCGTTGCTGCGCCCGGAGTTCAGCTCACCCCAGCGCTCCCAGGCCAGGCTGATCGGAGCGAGGCTCTGGCCCGATTCCAGGATCAGGGGCTGGTCGCCGAAGGGACGGCAGAACAGACGCTGGCCGGCTGGATCCCCCTCTCGCCAGCCGCCGTGGCGGACGCTCGATGCGGCGGGAACGATCGGAACCATCGATGCGCGCACGACGGCGATCATTGTCCCGCCCGCTCAGCAGCGGCGTCGGCCTGACTGAGCGGGATCGGCGCCGATCGGGCTGGGCAACGCGCTCTCATGGGCTTGTCTGCGCCGATCACGCCTTGGCCCTGCTCGGGCCCCAGGGCCGTAGCAACAGCCGCAGCGCCGGCACCAGGGGAACCAGCAGACGGCGGGCAGCGGCGATCAGCAGCGGGGCACCGCTCAGGGGGCGCAGTTCCGTGCGGCGAAGGCTGCGGTCTACCGTCTGATCGGCCTCCAGCGGCAGCCCCTGTCGCGTCCAGCTGGCGACGCCGCCATCAAGATATTGAATCCGCCGCGCATAGCCGTTGCGGTGCAATTGTTCGATCAATTCGAGGGCCTGTTGTGGCCGCTCGCTGATCAGGATCAGATCGTCATCGGGGAGCTCGCTGCTGATCAGCCTGGCGGCGGAAATCGAATGGCTGCCAGGTAGATGACCTTGACGGAACTGCCGTGCCGAGCGCACATCGATGATCAGCACCTGAGCCTGAAGACGTTGCGTTGGACGACCTTGCGCTGAACGAAGCAG
>CALPMR020000167.1 GCA_943324725.2 Bordetella parapertussis
GATGCACGCCTTGCTTGACGGTCGCCGCCGGATTCTGGTGACTGGAGGGGCAGGCTTCATCGGCGGGGCCGTGGTGCGGCGCTTGCTGCGCGACAGCGAGGCCACGGTGTTCAATCTGGACAAACTTGGCTACGCCAGTGACCTGACCAGCATCGAGGCCGTGCTGGCCGAGCTGGGAGGGGCCGCTGAGGGTCCTGCTGGTCCCCGCCACCAGCTGCTCCAGGCTGATCTCTGCGATGCCGCCGCCACAAACGCTGCTGTTGCGGCGGCCGATCCCGATCTGATCTTGCATCTGGCTGCTGAAAGCCATGTGGATCGCTCGATCCAGGGGCCGGCTGCCTTCGTGCAGAGCAACATGCTGGGCACCTTTCATCTGCTGGAGGCGGCGCGCAGTCATTGGCAAGGCCTCAAGGGCGAGCGCCACTCGGCGTTCCGCTTTCATCACATCAGTACCGATGAGGTGTTCGGCTCCCTGGGACCCAGCGGCCGGTTCTCGGAAACGACCCCCTACGACCCCCGCAGCCCCTATTCGGCCAGCAAGGCCGGCAGTGATCACCTGGTCAACGCCTGGCACCACACCTATGGGCTGCCGGTCGTGCTCACCAACTGCAGCAACAACTACGGGCCCTGGCAGTTCCCCGAGAAGCTGATCCCGGTGGTGATCCTCAAGGCCCTGGCCGGTGAGCCGATCCCTCTCTATGGCGATGGGGCCAACGTGCGCGACTGGCTGTTTGTTGAGGACCATGTCGATGCCCTGCTGCTGGCGGCCTGTCGCGGCCGCCTTGGCGCCAGCTACTGCGTCGGTGGCTACGGCGAAAGGCCGAACCGAGAGGTGGTCGAGGCCATCTGCCGCCGCCTCGATGAGCTCAGGCCCGCTGGGGCTCCCCATGGCCGCCTGATCACCCGTGTCAGCGATCGCCTCGGCCACGACCGGCGCTACGCCATCGATCCCAGCCGGATCAGCCAGGAGCTGGGCTGGCAACCCCGTCAGGGCTTCGAGGCCGGCCTGGCCCTGACCGTGCGCTGGTACCTGGAGCAGAGCGGCTGGTGTGAGCGCATGGCCCAACGGCTGGTCACAGAAGCGCCATGAGCTGGATACGCGTCGAGGCCACAGCGGTCGAAGCACAGGACGGGACGTTGATCGGCCGATGGATCTCCCCTGAGTTGATCAACAGCGATAGATTCCCCGAAAGCAGAGGGGATGGAGGACGTCCGATGGCTCGCGATACTGTTCCTCCCTTCGGCTTCAGAAGTTCATTGCCCTCAGTTCGGGTGCTGGATCCTTCCAGATCCGATGTTCCGAGCAGATCCCTGACCATCAGCGAATCAGACGGATCCAGCCAGAGCGGGCCGTCAAGTCATCCGGGCCGTTTCCACAAGATGCTCCCCCACCTCCAGGCTTCCCGGTCCACCCGTCTGCTGCATTTCCTGCGCGCAGGGCTGTTGCCCCTGGTCTGCGCGCTTGACACCGTGGGATTGGGTGCAGCTGTGCAGGCCGCCAATCCTCCGTCTTCACCGCAGTGGAACCAGGTCGCCCCAGGCACGGTGACGATGACCAGTCCCGTCTGGAATGCCGCTCCGTCCTTGCAGAACGAATCGGGTTGGCAGGTGATTGATACCTCCGGCGGGCTGCCCACCACCTGGCAGCCCGGTCCCGCCGATGTGGCCCGTCCCCCCGTGGCGGCCGCCGTTCAGGTGCGCGGCGTCGGTCGGGGCTTCACTGTCAACGGCAATCCCTACCCCGATATCAGCCTCAAGCTGCCGAATGCCTTTGCCATTGATCGACAGTTCACCTTCTCTGGCCAGTTGGCTGGCACCAGCCGCAACCGCACCTGCAAGGTGGGGGAAGGTCAGGATTGGAGCCAATGCGCCGACGGTGAATTGTTCTTCGAGATCACGCCCCTCAAAGGTGAAAACGCCAGCCTGGGTATCAACTGGACCATTCAGAGCCTGAGCAATCGCAACGGCAGCTCCGGAACCGGCCAGAGCCTGGGCTTCAAGGGAGCCCTCAATCTGACCCCCACCCTGGGCCTGGCCTTCGGGGGTGAACAGATCATCCAATTCGATAACAACACCGACCTGGGCCGCAATTACTATCTGCTTCTCTCCCAGGCCGTTCCCCTCTCCAGAGGCGAGAAGCCCGCCATGTTGGTGGCCACAGCCGGGGTTGGTTCCGATTTCTTCGGCTACGGTGGCAACGGCGTGCTGGGCAGCACCAACTGCATCGGCGGCGGCAACATCAGCAGTAATAATTATTCCAAGGGCACGGATTGCTACTGGGGCCCAGTCGGAGCCGTCAGTGTCGCCATCAATGACCGCCTCTCGATCGGGGCTGAATGGTTCGGCTATGGCATCGGCGCCGGCATCTCGCTGCGGCCCTTCAATGAACTGCCCCTGACGGCCTCGCTTTATGCCATCGATTTTCTGGGCAACACCCCCTCCTACATTCAGGACACCTGCACCACCGATCCCTGCGAGACGCGCTACTACGGTCGCCTGACCTACTCCTTCTGATCGACGTCCCCCTGACCGGCCCGGCCCTGTGACCCTCAGGCTCACCAACACGCTCAGCCGTGCCAAGGAGGTGTTCACTCCCCTGATTGACCGGCGCGTCTCCATCTACTGCTGCGGGGTCACGGTCTACGACCTCTGCCATCTGGGCCATGCCCGCAGCTACATCGTCTGGGATGTACTGCGCCGTTACCTGAGCTGGCCCGGCCAGGTCGGTGGCGCCTACGCGGTGACCTTCGTGCAGAACTTCACCGACATCGACGACAAGATCCTCAACCGGGCCGCCGAGCAAGGCCTGGCGATGGAGGAAGTGAGCGAACGCAACATCAGCGCCTACTTTCAGGACATGGATGCCCTCAACATCCAACGGGCCGATTCGATGCCCAGGGCCACCGCCTGTCTCGACGGCATTCGCGCCTTGATCGCTGAACTGGAGCACAAAGGAGCTGCCTACTCCGCCGATGGGGATGTCTATTTCGCTGTGATGAAACGGGCGGACTACGGCAAACTCTCCGGCCGCGACCTCAGCCAGCAGCAGGAGGGAGCCAGCGGCCGCACCAGCGGAGAAGAGGATGGCCGCAAGCACCATCCCTTTGATTTCGCCCTCTGGAAAGGGGCAAAAGCCGGTGAGCCGAGCTTCCCTTCCCCTTGGGGGCCAGGGCGGCCTGGTTGGCACATCGAATGCTCGGCGATGGTGCGCCAGGAACTCGGCGACACGATCGACATCCACCTCGGCGGTGCCGATCTGATCTTTCCCCACCACGAGAACGAAATCGCCCAGTCCGAAGCCGCCAGTGGCAAGCCTCTGGCCCGCTATTGGCTGCACAACGGCATGGTCAATGTCGGTGGCGAGAAGATGTCGAAATCCCTCGGCAACTTCACCACAATCCGGGCCTTGCTGGAGAGCGGTGTCAGCCCCATGACCCTGCGGCTGTTCGTGCTGCAGGCCCACTACCGCAAACCCCTGGACTTCACCCTCGAGGGACTGGACGCGGCCGCCACGGGCTGGAAAGGGCTCAGCGCCGCCCTCGCAGTGGGCAACACCTATGGCGATCTCCTGGGCTGGGCCGCCGGCAGCGACGAAAGCCGCCGCCCATCGGATCCGGAGCTTCCCGAGGAGCTGGGCCTGAGTCGCGATCGCTTCCGCGAAGCCATGGACGACGATCTCAACACTGCCGTCGCGGTGGGGGAACTGTTCGAGCTGGCCCGGCCGCTGCGGGCCCTGGCCAGTCGCCTGCGAATCGGCGAAGTGCCCAGCGAGGCGGACCGGGCCCTCGAGTGCCGCTGGCAGCTGTTGGTGGAACTGGCGGGGGTCCTGGGGCTGGCGCCGGATCGGCAGGCGGGCGGCTCAGGCCAGCCATCCGGCGGCGCTGGCCAGCAGCTGGCCATGCTGGAAGCAACGGGCACTGCCGCCGCTCCGGCCGGCCTCAGCGACGCCGCCATCGAAGCCCTGGTCGAGCAGCGCAAGGCCGCCAAGGCCGCGCGCGATTTCGCCACGGCCGATCGTCTTCGCGACGAACTCAAGGCCGGGGACATCGAACTGGTGGATAAACCCGGCGGCGTCACGGTCTGGCTGCGGGGCTGAGCCCGGACGGCGAGCGAGCCACGACGGCATCGACCCCCGGTCCGCAGCAGCTGGGGATCAGGCGATCAGTCGGCGCTGGGACCGGGATCCTGCTTGTTTTTCATCATCGCCTCGATCCTGCGGATGCGCTCCAGGCTGGTCTGCCAGATCTCCAGCCGAAAACGGGCCTGCCCATCGCCGGTCTCAGCCTCCAGCCGGCAGCTCTCGAGCAGGGCGTCGAGGTCGGCGCCCTGCTCAAAGGCATCCCAGAGCACCCGCTCCTGGCGGGCCCGCTCAATGAAATTCCAGCGCTGCAACCAGAGCATGGGGCTGATCCAATCGCCCCAGTTAAGCCCGCGTGGCGACGGGGCAGGGCCGCAGCACCGGGGCGCCACCGACAATGGGAAACTGTTGCCCCAACCATGTCCTTCGGGTGCCCGCTGTGAAAGCCATCGCCGTGCTGGGGTCCACCGGCTCAATCGGCACCCAGACCCTGGAGATCGTCGAGGAGTTTCCGCAGCGCTTCCGCGTCGTGGCCCTCAGTGCCGGCCGCAACCTGGATCTGCTGATCGAGCAGATCCGTCGCCATGCCCCCGAGGTGGTGGCCCTGGCCGATGCCGAGCTGGTGGCTGAACTGCGCCAACGGCTGCAGGCGCTGGAGCCGGCCCTGAGGCCCCAGCGATTGCCTGAGCTGCTCGGCGGCAGCGAAGGCATCTGCGCCGCCGCTGCCTGGCCCAGTGCGGATCTGGTGGTGACCGGGATCGTCGGTTGCGCCGGCCTGTTGCCCACCCTGGCGGCGATCCGCGCCGGCAAGGATCTGGCCCTGGCCAACAAGGAGACCCTGATCGCCGCCGGTCCGGTGGTGTTGCCCGAGCTGGCGAAGTCCGGCAGCCGCCTGCTGCCCGCCGATTCCGAGCACTCCGCCATCTTCCAGTGTCTGCAGGGCACCCCCTGGCCCGAGGGCGCACGGCTCTCCACCGGCATCGCCCCCCCCGGACTGCGGCGGATCCAGCTGACCGCCTCGGGCGGCGCCTTCCGCGACTGGGATCCGGCCGATCTGCACAAGGCCACGGTCGCCGACGCCACCAGCCATCCCAACTGGACGATGGGCCGCAAGATCACGGTGGATTCAGCCACCTTGATGAACAAAGGCCTGGAGGTGATCGAAGCCCACTATCTGTTCGGCCTCGACTACGACCACATCGAGATCGTCATCCATCCCCAGAGCATCATCCATTCGATGGTCGAGCTGGCCGATTCCTCGGTGCTGGCCCAGCTGGGCTGGCCCGACATGAAGCTGCCGATCCTCTGCTGCATGAGCTGGCCGGAGCGGATCGAAACGCCCTGGCGCCGCCTTGATCTCACCGAGGTGGGCAGCCTCACCTTCCGCCAGCCCGACACCGATCGCTACCCCTGCATGGATCTGGCCTATGCGGCGGGTCGGGCCGGAGGCACGATGCCGGCGGTGCTCAATGCCGCCAATGAACAGGCGGTGGCCCTCTTCCTGGAGGAACAGATCCATTTCCTCGACATTCCGAAGCTGATCGACGTGGTCTGCGATCGCCACCGGGTCGACCTCACGGCCAATCCCTCCCTGGACGACGTGCTTGCCATCGACACCTGGGCCCGGCAGGCCGTGCATGAGGCTGCAGACCGGCTGCATGCCCGCACGCCGGCGGCGCTGCCGGCTTGAGCGCCCCCGAGCAGGCCCAGCCGCAGGCCCTGGTCAGCCACCATCTGCTGCTCTGCGCCACGCCCAGCAAGGCCCTCTGCTGCCCCGATCCAGCCGTGGGTCAGGCCAGCTGGGACACCCTCAAACGGCTGGTGCGCGATCTGGGGCTCGACAAGCCCAGCCGGGTCGCAGGGGTGGTGTGGCGCACCAAGGCCGATTGCCTCAGGGTCTGCGGCGGTGGCCCGATCCTGTTGATCTGGCCCGAGGGCATCACCTATGGCGGCGTCACCTCAGAGCGGATTGAACGGATCCTGCACGAGCACGTGATCGGCGGGCAGCCCGTGAGCGAGTGGATTCTGCAACGCTCGGCTTTCAGCATGCCAGCCTCAGCACAACAATCTGCCGGTCAAGCTCTCCAGGCCTGAAACCAACCAGTCTGTTGACCTGCGTAAGTTTCATCGCCACAAGTCTCAGCTGAACGAGTGCAGCTTTCTGGCTTTTGATCACCCGGCAAGCCCCATGAAAGCTCCGCCCACCCGGACTGGGGCCGTCCGTCGCTGCATAGCGCTCAGGAGCGAAAGGCTTTGCAGGTCCATGGGTGGCGTGATCCGGACAAAAACCTGCAGGCTGGTGATCCATCCAGCAACGCGCAGAGAGCTGTCAGTCCAGCAGGACTGATTTCAACCGGTTCAGCCGACCGGCCTGAATTCCGCCCATTGCCATTCCAGGGGGCTTGCCTGCGGCGGGCTTCAACCCGGCAGCTCCGAGCCCACCAGTCTGCGGCTGAGCCAATCCGTCGTCTGCCGATCGGCCCAGCTGGCCGAACATCCATCCTGCTCGCGGCTGTGGAAGCCATTGTGGCCGCCGTGGGCCGTGATCAACGTGTTCAGCCAAGGGCAGTCGTGCTGACGGGCCGCCGCCGCCAGTTGCTTGGTGGCAGCCACCGGCACCCAGGGATCGTCGGCGGCATGGATCAGCAGGATCGGGGGCA
>CALPMR020000168.1 GCA_943324725.2 Bordetella parapertussis
CGAGATTCTTGAGTTTTACAAGGTCAACGCCGCGATTCGCGATGCGCTCAAGCCCCGGGTGGAGCTCCCCTCCGGCGGCTACGTGATCATCGAGCCCACCGAGGCGCTCACCGTCATCGACGTCAACTCGGGCTCCTTCACCCGCTCCGCCAATGCCCGGGAAACCGTGCTCTGGACCAACTGCGAGGCGGCGGTTGAAATTGCCCGTCAGCTGAAGCTGCGCAACATCGGCGGCGTGGTCGTGATCGATTTCATCGACATGGAGTCGCGGCGCGATCAGCTGCAGTTGCTCGAGCACTTCACCCAGGCCGTGCGCCACGATTCGGCGCGTCCCCAGATCGCCCAGCTCACCGAACTGGGCCTGGTGGAACTCACCCGCAAGCGCCAGGGGCAGAACATCTACGAACTGTTCGGCCGTGCCTGCCCCAGCTGTGGGGGCCTCGGCCATGTCGCCGTGCTGCCCGGCCGCGACACCCTCCAGCCCCTCGCCACCGTCTCCGGACTGGTGCGTTCGGCGGCCTCGGCCCGGTCCGAGGCCTTCGTTCCGGCCCCGGCGACCGCTGCTGCTGAGGGTTCCGGCCGTCGCCGCCGCGGCGGCCGCGGTGGTCGCGGTTCCGAAACCGCTGAACTCGCTGGCTACGGCGAGCCCACTGTCGTCCCGGTTTTTGAACCTGCCGCGGCGGAGCGAGTCGAGCGGGTCGAGCGAGGCGAGCGCAGCGAGCGGGGATCCGACACGGCCCTGCGCCGCACGGAGCACGAGCTGGTGGCCGTGCCGATGGAACCCCAGCAGGAGCTGGTCTACGGCTGGCTTGGTCTGAGTCCTGCCCTGCTGCTCGATCCGCTGCCCACGGGCGACAACGTCCTGGTGCGGGTGGTCCGGCCGGGGGCCGATGCCGAGGCCGTGCTCGAGGAGGCGCGGCAGCAGCTGGCCGCGGCCGGCTCCCGCCGCCGCCGCCGTGGTCGTGGCGGCAGCGAGGGGCGCACTGACACCAGTGCGGACGACAGTGGCGATCGAGCTGGCGATCGCAGCGGTGACACCAGCGGTGATCGAGGCGCCGATCGAGTTTCTGATCGAGGTGGCTACGGCAGTGCGCCGGATGTCCATGGCTGGGGCGACAGCGGCGGGGCCGAAGGCCGGGACAGCCTGCCTGTCGTGGAGATCACGCCGTTGCCGATCGATTTCCCGGGCAGCGGGGTGGCCGCCGAGGTGGTCACGGTGGAGGTGCCGGCACGCCGCCGTCGCGGTTCCAGTCGCAGCGCGGCCACTGCCGCCCTTGTCGAGGCACCGCCCCTGGAAGCCGTGGCCGAAGCCCCGGTGGCTGCCAGCTCCCAGGAGGCCGACGACTCGGGTGAACCCCGCCGCCGCCGCCGCCGTTCTTCCGCCAGCGACTGAAGGCGCCCGTGGCCCGATCAAGGTCGACCAGTCCGGAGGACGCCAGCGCCGATCCCTGGGCTGGTCGCCCACCCCACCATTGTGCCGGGGTGGATGAGGTCGGTCGGGGCTCGCTGTTCGGGCCGGTGCTGGCCGCGGCGGTCGTGCTCACGGCTGAGGCTGCCGCTGTCCTGGCCGCCGCTGGTCTCACCGACAGCAAGAAGCTCTCACCCCGACGCCGAGCGGCTCTGGTGCCCCTGATCCACCAGCAGGCAACGGCCTGGGGGATTGGTCAGGCCAGTGCAACGGAGATCGATCGTTCTGGCATCCGGGGCGCCACGGAGTCGGCGATGCTGCGGGCCCTGCAGCGGCTCCCAGCTGCGCCGGGTCTGTTGATTGTCGATGGCGTGCTGCCGCTGCGGGGCTGGCCTGGTGAGCAGGTCACCCTGATTGGCGGCGACAGTCGCTGCGGGGCGATTGCGGCGGCCAGTGTGCTGGCCAAGGAGGAGCGCGATGCCCTGATCCGCCGGCTGGCGTTGCGGTTTCCCGGCTACGGCCTTGAACGTCACGCCGGCTATGGCACGGCCCTGCATCGCCAGGCCCTGTTGCGGCTCGGCGCTTCCCCCCTGCATCGCCTCAGTTTCCTGGGAGCCATCCTTCCTTCCCCCGGGGGCTAGGTATCGCCGCACCAGGCCTGAAAGTCGGACATCAGCTGCTGGCCCACCCGATTGCGAATGCCGAGCAGGATGCCGGCCAGGACCGAGCGTCCTGTGGCTTCCAGAACCCTGGCGGGAATCAGTTTCAACAGCGGCGGCTGGCTGACGCTGACCGACAGACAGGCTTCGCCGGCCAGTCCGATCGGGGAAGGTTGCAGCCAGGAATGGAGCTGCAGCTGGAAGTCGTCCACCAGCCCGAGGCCCTCCAGCTGGCAGTCGAGGGCTTCGAGCTCCAGGCGATCGTCCTGGTGACAGGCCCGCAGTTCCACGATCGGCTGGATCTGCAGTTGAAACACCTGCACCCGCGTCACCGTGTAGCGGTAGTGGCCGGGGCCCAGGGTCACCAGCTGCTGTGGATCGAGCAGGGCCGTCACCACCCGGTCTTCCTGGCTGAGATAGGCGGCCAGGCGATCGTTCGAATCGGCGATCGGCAAGGTCAGCTGCTGACTTGAACTGAAGGCCAGGGGCATGACCAGCTGGCCGGCAGGCCATGATCCTATCGGCCCACTTTGCCTTCGCTCTCGCCATGCGTCTTGCCTTCCTCGGTCCCGTCGGCACCTACGGCGAGCAGGCGGCCCGGAAGCTGGCCGAGCTGGAGCGCTTCGCTGACGTGCTCTATGTGCCCCAGCAGGGCATCCGCGCCGTGATCCAGGCCCTGGCCGCGGGCCAGTGCGAGGCGGCGGTGGTGCCGGTGGAGAACTCGGTGGAAGGGGGGGTGACAGCCTGCCTCGATGCTCTCTGGGAGCATGGAGAGCTGGCGGTGGCCCACGCCCTGGTGCTGCCGATCCGTCATGCCCTGGTTGGCAGTGGCCCGGTGGAGGGGGTCAGCGAGGTGCTCTCCCATCCCCAGGCCCTGGCCCAGTGCAGTCAGTGGTTGGCGGAGCATCTGCCCAGCGCCCTGCAGCTGCCCACCAGTTCCACCGCCGAGGCGGCCCGGATGGTGCGCGGCAGCCGCTTCCGTGCCGCCATCGCCTCCCGGGAGGCGGCGGCGGAGCATGGTCTGGAGGTGCTGGATTATCCGATCAACGATGTGGCCGGCAACTGCACCAGATTTCTGTTGCTGCGTCGTGGCCCCCGTCTGCAGCAGGGACCACTGGCCAGCCTGGCCTTCTCGCTGCATTCCAATCAACCCGGGGCGTTGCTGCAGGCCCTGGGTTGCTTTGCCCAGCAGGGGCTGAACATGAGCCGCATTGAGTCACGGCCCTCCAAGCGCGAGATGGGGGAATACATCTTTTTCGTCGATCTCGAGCTGGCCCAGGGGGCCGAGCCGCTTGAGCAGGCTCTGGCCGAGCTTCAGCCTCTCTGTGAGCACCTGGCCCTGTTCGGTGCCTATCCGCTCACGAATCTGGCGCTTGATCAACCGGTGGCCTGAGCTCCCGCGTCTGGGCCTGCGCTCAGGCCTCAGGTTTGCGCCCCCGGAACACGCCGAACTGCATCAGACCACTGCGAAAGGCCCAGTCCATCAGCAGCAGGGTGGGTGTTTCCCTCAGTCCCTGCAACACGGCCGCTGGGCCCAGCCCCAGGACGGCGCCAGGGCGGCGCAGACCCTCGAGGATCGAGTCGACCCAGGAGGGCTGGGTGGCACGGGTCCAGTCGCCTGTCTCGACGCTCATGCCGCCGGACCAGGGGCTCTGCTCCAGGTTCCGCTGCAGGGAGCGGATGCTGGCGAATTCGGGGTGAGCCCATTGGTCGAGCAGCTGGCGCATCACCCAGCGCTCTGGTCGGCTCATGGTGCCATCGGCCGGATCGCGGCGGTTCCAGTCGGCCACCGCCAGCAGACCGCCGGGGCTGAGCACGCGCAGCAATTCATCGGCGTAGCGCTGCTTGTCGGGCATGTGGGGCCCGGCCTCCACGCTCCAGACGGCATCGAAGCCGTCGGCGGCGCTGTTGCCATCCGGCAACTCCAGGGCCAGGGCATCCATCACGGCAAAGCGGCAGTGAGGCAAGGCGCTGGGGGTGAGCTCCCGGGCCCTGGCGATCTGGCCCGGGCTGATGCTGATGGCCAGCACGTCAAAGCCGTAGTCGTGGGCGAGGATGCGGGCGCTGCCACCGATGCCGCAGCCCACATCCAGCACCCTGGAGCCTGGCGGCAACTGGTCCAGGCCGCTCCAGCGCACCAGTTCATGCACGAACGCCACCTTGGCGGCGCGAAAATCACGCGGGCCGGAGGGATCGCCGTAGTGCCCCAGGTGCACATGGTCGCCCCAGAGATTCTCCAGCAGCCTGTCGGCGGTCCAGCGGTCATAGGCGTCAGCCACGGTGGCCGTGCCGACGAATCGGCGATTGCGGCGCAGCCAGATCGCCAGGGCCACCAGGGCGAGTCCGAGCAGCAGGGACAGCAGCAACCAGGCCTGCGGGTTGGCGCCGAGCCTCACTCCCGGCCCCCGGTGTTGCCTTCATCCAGGGAGGTGAAGGTGTCCTTGAGCACGGTGCGTGCCGCCAGCTGGCGGCGTGTCTGGTCCAGCAGTTCGTATTCCTGGCGCAGCCGTTCTCCGGTGTCGGTGATCTCCAGCAGGGCCTGCTGATGGTCGGCCACCGGTCCACCGAGATGGGCACCGATCCAGAAAGACAACTCCCTGGGTAGATCGGGCAGATCAGCCGGCAGGGAGGAGGGTTTGCCGATCAACTTGCCGGTGAGTTCAACCACATCCCGCAGGGCCTGGGAGACGTCGGTGGTCAGGGTTTCCAGCTCGTCGTGGCTGTCACTGATTTCGTCTTCGATCCAGCTGACCAGGCCGACCCGGAATGGGGCATCACGCACAATGTCGAGCACACGGAAACGCTGCTGTCCCATCGTGACGATGTTGCTGCGATCGTCCTCCTGGTTCTGGCAGTGCAGGATTTCGGCGCAGCAGCCGACTCCGGCCATCTGATTCTCCTGGGGGTCCCAGCGCACAACCCCGAAGCGGCGATCTTCGGCCATCACCGTGCGCAGCATCATGCGATACCTGGGCTCAAAGATGTGCAGCGGCAACACCTCCTGGGGGAAGAGCACCACATCCGGCAAGGGGAACAGGGGGAGTTCCCGCACAGCAAGGTCGCTCACGCCTGCAGGATGCCGACTGGGGCACCGGTGCATGGACCTGGATGGCCCCAGCGATGGGGAGAGCGGATCAGGTAACGCAACGAGTCGGCGCCGAAGTTGGCCTGAATCCTAGAAAGAACAATCCGGCCCCGGCAGGTCTGGGGCCGGCGTGGAAGCGCAGTGAAGCCCCTCAGAAGGGGGGATTGGGAGGGCCAAGAGCCAGCAGGTTGCCGTGGCTCGACCTTGGCGCTCAAAGTCTCGGAGTTGGCGGAGATTCAAGGTCGCCCTGCCTGAATCGCAGCAGGGACGACCGGTGTTGAGAGCGGCAGAGCCCCATCCATCGCACTGAAGGCCATGCTTCGGAGCTCAGGGTCGCCGCGGCTGAACCGCTGGACTGATCGCAGCAGTCAGGAGTTGCTGGGCTGAAGCCCCCCAGTAGCGCTGCCGAACCGCAGCGCTACTGGGGGGCCAGGCTTCAGAGCTTGACTTCGATGTCGACACCACTGGGCAGATCCAGCTTCATCAGGGCGTCGATCGTCTTGGCACTGGGGCTGTAGATGTCGATGATCCGGCGATGGGTGCGGGTCTCGAAGTGCTCGCGGGAATCCTTGTCCACGTGAGGCGAGCGCAGCACGCAGTAGATCTTGCGTTTGGTGGGCAAGGGAATCGGGCCGATCGCCGTGGCGGCCGTGTGATCGGCAGTTTCAATGATCTTTTCGCAAGACAGATCCAGCATGCGGCGATCAAACGCCTTCAGACGGATGCGGATCTTCTGCTGAGCGATGGCGGTGGACATGGCGAGATACGGAAAAGGGCGCAGGAATCACCGCGCAGGGTGAAGAAGCCACGGGCACTGGGCCCTGGTTTCTCAAGATGGACGTGTCGAGCCGGGTCGTTCCGGTTGTCGAGGTGCTCAAGGCAGGAGGGGCCTTGGGAAAGGGGGTGGGAAGCCAGCGGGCTCCCACCCCTTGAACTTAGATCAGCGAGCTGAGGTGAAGCCTGATCACTCGACGATCTTGGACACAACGCCAGCACCGATGGTGCGACCGCCTTCACGGATGGCGAAGCGCATGCCCTGCTCAATGGCGACCGGGCAGATCAGCTGGGCGCTCATCTTGATGTTGTCACCGGGCATCACCATCTCGACGTCCGTGCCGTCGGAGGAGGTGAAGGCTGTGATCTGACCGGTCACATCCGTGGTGCGGATGTAGAACTGCGGACGGTAACCAGCGAAGAAGGGGGTGTGGCGGCCGCCTTCTTCTTTCTTCAACACATAGATCTCACCTTCGAACTTGGTGTGGGGCTTGATGGAGTTGGGCTTCACCAGCACCATGCCGCGCTCGATATCCTCCTTCTGAATGCCGCGCAGCAGCAGGCCCGCGTTGTCGCCAGCCATGCCTTCTTCAAGCTGCTTGCGGAACATTTCGACGCCGGTCACCGTGGTTTCGCGGGTGTCCTTGATGCCCACGATCTGCACGGTTTCGCCCACTTTCACCTTGCCGCGCTCGATCCGGCCGGTGGCCACGGTGCCGCGACCGGTGATCGAGAACACGTCTTCGACAGCCATCAGGAAGGGCTTGTCGATTTCGCGCAGGGGC
>CALPMR020000169.1 GCA_943324725.2 Bordetella parapertussis
ACTGATTTTTATTTCCTGCCCGCCGAGACGCCGGAGCAGGCGGTGGCCCTGATCCTCAAGGTGGTGGGTGAGCGGATCCCGGCCCGCTTTGGCTTTGATCCAATCGGCCAGGTGCAGGTGCTCTGCCCCATGGCCCGCGGTGGCTGTGGGTCGCGCTCGCTCAACATCGAGCTGCAGAAGCTGCTCAATCCCGATCCCGTTGAGCAGGTGGAGCGTTTCGGCTGGCGGTTTGCGCCGGGCGACAAGGTGATGCAGATCGCCAACGACTACGAGAAGGAGGTGTTCAACGGTGATGTCGGCACCATTGATGGCATCGATGCCGACAACAGCGAGTTGAGTGTGCTCTTCCCCAGCAGTGAAGCCGGGGTGCAGGGCAGCCGGGTCGTGATCTACGGCTGGGGCGAACTGGATCATCTGGTCCCTGCCTACGCCTGCACGATTCACAAGAGTCAGGGCAGTGAATACCCTGCGGTGGTGATCCCAGTGCTGACGCAGCACTACGCGATGCTGCAGCGCAATCTGGTCTATACGGGCCTCACCCGCGGCAAGCAACTGGTGGTGCTGGTGGGCCAGAAGAAGGCCCTGGCGATGGCGATCAAGAACCATCTCGGTCGCAGGCGTTACACCAAACTGGCCGAATGGCTGGTTGAGCAGCAGGACGTCACCAGCTGAGGCCAACGAGCCCCTTACAACCGCCGAAAACCAGCTCAGGCTGGCCCTCCGGACTGGATCAGGCCGGAGCGACTGGAAAGCTCATCGACCTTCAGCCGCTGGATTCATTCAACCATTCTCTCAACGGCATCAACAACAGGCAGATCGTCACTGAACAGCGATCAGCCGGGTGCCCGACCAGAGTCAACATGCCATCAACAGATCAGAAGCTGTCGTGGCGCCATCACACTCACCACATCATCCCTGAGCGAGTAACACAACGGCGCCAATGCTTGCTCGGGCGTCAGGAAAAAATTCCACGGACAAGAAAAACTCGCGGCGATATTTCGACCAGGCAAGGACAGGGACAGAGCTGTCATTTTGCAGGCCAGCAGGAGCCAATGACTTGCTTCACAAGCAGCGCCGATCCAGACGACATCCACCTTCAGACCTGCTCGTCCAGCTGGCTTTTCATGCGCTCCAGGGTCTGATTCATCTGGACAAACATCGTCTCAGGGGTGAGACCGAATTGTCCCAGCTGAGTGCGCAGCTGCTCCACGGTAAGTTTGGCCTGGAAGTCTTCAGAAAGCTCGAAGCGCTTCATGAAAACACGATAGCGATCCATCATTTCCTCCATGCGCTCGATATAGAGCTTCTTGCCCTCACGATCAAACTTGCCGTACTCGCTGCCCAGCTGCATCAGGCTCTGATAATCACTGAACAGGCGTTTGGCTTCGTCCTGAACGATCTCGGATTCGAAGAAAGCCATGGCAGCGGCGCCGCTCGGGGAGAAAGGTGGACGTGGTGGCGATTCTGCTCAGAGCAGCCACTCCTGGGGAGTTCGGATCCACGTATGCCGCCGTTGGAGGCTGCAGCGTCGGCCTGGCGATTCGCGCCCCCTGGATCGCTGACCATGGATTGCACCCCCGTGCTGGCCCAGGTCCGCGCCTACAACCTGGTCTCCCACGACCTGCTGGGGGCGCCCGGGTGGTGCTCTGCCTCGGCAGCCGGGCCCAGATCAGCTTTCTGATGGGCTCGGTCGACGCGCCGGAACTGATCCTCGCTGCCGCCACCACCGCAGCGGAGAGACTGGCGCTGGTCCAAACGCTGCTACCGGACATCCTGTTCACCACTGACCGGCTACGGAGCTGCTGGCCCGCCTGGTCACCGGTGAGAGCAACAGTGACCGTGCCCGACAGCTGGTGATCTCCCACCACACCGTCAAGACCCACATCAGCAACCTGCTGAGCCAGCTCCAGGCGCGCGATCGCAGCCACGCCGCCGTGATCGGCCTCAGGCTCGGCCTGATCGACTGGCCCTCAGCCTGAGAACACCGCTACGTTCAGGGCCGTTCTCTGCGCGGTTCAAGCCAGCATGGCCCAGCGGCACTGGCTGGATCCCCTCGCCCGTCAGCTGCTGATCGCCAGTGGTCAGCTGCCGCGGCCGGATCGATCGCCCGCCACGTCCCAGGCGGCTGAGGCGCTCGGCGCAAGGCCAGGCTCCAGCCGTCAGGATCCTGACCCAGGCCACGGGAGCGCCCTCGTGGAGAGCCACGACGATGCGATCGAACGGGATCTGCTGGCCCTGAAGCTGGCCCGCGAACCGGGCCGTCGCCTCAGCAGCGCCGAGGAGGTGCGCCATGCGGCCGCCCTGGGTTGGCGCCTCGATGTCAACCGCGCCACCGCCGCCGACTGGCTGCGACTGCCGGGCTGCCGGAGTGAGCAGGTGGATCTGCTGCTGCGGCTGCAGGCCGGCGGCGTGCAACTGAGCGGCCTCGATGATCTGCAGCGCCTGCTGGCCCTGAGCGAGGCCGAACTGACTTGCTGGCAGCCCCTGCTGGAGTTCCGCTGGTATGGAACGGCGCCACCGGCCGCCAGCCGCTGCGAGGCGATCGCCGTCAATCAGGCTGGTGCCAGGGAGCTGGAACGGTTGCCCGGTATCGGGGCGGAGCTGGTGAGCCGGCTGCTGCGGGAGCGGGTCCGCCGCCCCTTCAGCGATCTGGCCGATCTGCAGCAGCGCCTGCAACTGAGCGCCGCGATCGTGGAAGCCTGGATCGGCCGGGTGGCCTTCCAGAGCGCCCCGGCCGGTCCGGTGCTGCCCCCTGCCAACCGTGCGGGCCCATGACAACCCCAGAGGGGCGCCAGGGCGATCTGTTCGCGGCGGCCGGCCCAGCGCCACTGCCGCCACCGCCACTGCCGCCACCGCTGCTGCGCCGGCAGCTGCTCAGCTGGCAGGAGCGTCTGCTGGCGCACCAGGCCCCCCTCTTCGCCAGGGCGGCCTCAGGGCCCGAGGCCGCCCTGGCCGCCGGAGTGAGCCAGGGCGTGCTGTTCGCGGCGGCGGCCAGTGCCGGCCCAGCGGACGGTGGCGGCGGCGAAGCCGCTGCGAGCGAGCTGGCCAGCCGACTCAATCCCCTGGAGCTGCGGGCCCAGAGCCTGGCCTTCTGGCGTTGGCCCAGCGCGCCCCAACAGGGTGCCGCCATCTACCTGGTGCTGGATCGCCCCGCCGATTCCGCCTCTCCCCTGGTCCTGTATGTGGGTGAGACCGGCTGTGCTGACCGCCGCTGGAAAGGGGATCACGACTGCAAGCACTATCTGGCGGCCTACAGCGAGGCCCTGGGCCGGGCCGAGCTGTCCACCAGCCTGAGCATCCGTTTCTGGTGCGATGTGCCCGGCGACAGCCGGGGCCGCCGCCGGCTGGAGCAGATCCTGATCCGCCACTGGCTGCCGCCGTTCAACAAGGAAACCCGGGAGCGCTGGGCCACCCCCTTCACCGCCGATCCCAGCTGAGCTGCCCGGGCCGGGGCAGCAGGCCGGCCATCGCTACGATCCCAGCTCAGCCCCGTGCAGATTTCATGGATTTCCGCTGTGTGGCCCCCGGCGGCCATCCCCTCGAGAGCTGGAGCGGGGACACCCTGGCGGTGGGCCTGTTCAGCGACGCCGACCATGCCGGCCGCCGCCAGCTTTCGGAACTGTTCGGCGAGACCCTGACCGAGCTGCTGGAGCTGCGGCGCTTCAAGGCCAAGCCGGGCGAGTTGCTCTGCATTGAACGGCTGGGGCAGACACCCGCCAACCTGATCGTGGTGGGGCTCGGTGAGGCGGCGGAGTTTCACCTCAACGGCCTGCGTCAGGCCTGCGCCCATGTCGCCCGCAGCAGCGCCAGGCTGGGCACGCGCCAGCTGGGGCTGTTGATGCCGGTGGAAACCCTGGGCAGCGCCGCCGCCGCCGCCGCCATGGCCGAGGCCACCCGCTTGGGGCTCTATGTGGACCGGCGCTTCAAGAGCGAAGCCGAGCCCCAGAACCTGCCCGAAGAGGTGAGTCTGCTGGGCCTGGGCGACGAAGGCTGGGAGGGACTGGCCCACCTGGATGCCATCTGCGGCGGCGTCGAGCTGGCCCGCCAGCTGGTGGCCGCGCCGCCGAATGTGGCCACACCGGCCGCCCTGGCCGACATCGCCGCCGCCATTGCCCAGGGCTTTGGCCTCGAGCTCAAGGTGCTGGAGCGCGCCGACTGTGAGGCGCTCGGCATGGGGGCCTATCTGGCGGTGGCCCAGGGCTCCGATCTGGAGCCGAAGTTCATTCATCTCACCTACCGACCCGCCGGTGAAGTGAAGCGGCGGGTGGTGCTGGTCGGCAAGGGACTCACCTTCGACTCCGGCGGCTACAACCTCAAGACGGCCGGCGGCCAGATCGAGATGATGAAGTACGACATGGGGGGCAGCGCCGCCGTGCTCGGGGCGGCACGGGCCATCGGTCAGCGCAAACCCGAAGGGGTGGAGGTGCACGTGATCGTGGCCAGCTGCGAAAACATGATCAGCGGCGGTGCGGTGCACCCCGGCGACATCCTCACCGCCTCGAACGGCACCACGATCGAAATCAACAACACCGATGCCGAAGGCCGGCTCACCCTGGCCGATGCCCTGGTGTACGCCTGCCAGCTGGAACCGGACGCGATCGTCGATCTGGCCACCCTCACCGGCGCCTGCGTGATCGCCCTGGGCGAAGAGATCGCCGGCCTCTGGAGCACCAGCGACGTGCTCGCCGATGGCCTGCTGTCCGGGGCGCGCATGGGCGGTGAAGCCCTGTGGCGCATGCCGCTGCAGGCCAGTTACCGCTCGGGGCTGAAAAGCACCCTGGCGGACATGAAGAACACCGGCCCCCGCCCGGGCGGATCGATCACCGCGGCGCTGTTCCTTCAGGATTTCGTCACCAAGGGAATCCCCTGGGCTCACCTCGACATCGCCGGCACGGTCTGGAGTGAGAAAGGTCGCGGTCAGGATCCGGCCGGTGCCACCGGCTTCGGCGTCCAGACGCTGGTGAACTGGATCGTGGGAGGGGCCCCGGCCTAGGTTGGCTGCCAGCGACCAACGGAGCCATGGCCGTTCAGAAGATCCGCTGGTATGTCAAAGCCCAGCTGGGGGTTCTGCTCCTGCCAGCGGGGCTCTGCGTCTTCGGCGAGGCGGTGATCCGCAAAGGCATCCAGACCTGGTCGCAGCTGGCGATCAGCAGTGGCTCCGCTCAACCCGTGCCCCAGACAGGCCCCTGGTTCTGGTACGGCACCCTGGGCCTGGTCCTGATCACGGCCGGGGTGGGACTGATGATCGAAAGTGGTCTGCTGCGCGGCTACCCCAGGACCGGGCAGAACTGAACGCCTCAAACCCCGGCGGCGGCAGCCACCATCGGCTCAGGCGGTCGCAGCCACCATCGGCTCAGGCCGCTGCTGCCACTGGCCGAACCCCATCGGCCAGGCGACCCGGGGCCTCAAGTTCGTGAATCTGCCAGTGGGCCCGCTCGCCGCACTGGGCCAGCAGCCCATCGAGGTCATCGGCCGCCTGGGCGGGGCTGGCGTAGGGACCGATGTGGCGGGTCTGCAGACCGTCACGGATGGTCAGCAGATACATACACAGCCTTGCGAACGGGATTCAGAATTTAAAGGGCTCAGCCAGGGGGAACCAGGACGCAAATCCACTTCTGGCAAGGATTCCCGGACCTTTCAGCGCCAAACCTCTTCAGAATTTCCACAGATTTGGCCGGCGCATCAGCTGGCTTTCCAGCGATCCGAGCTGCGGGCCTTCGCCCCCCAGACCGTGTCCAGACGGCGATCGCGACCACAGGCGAAGCGGTAGTAGCGATAGCGCAGGCTGTTGAGCCTGGCGTAATTCTGGTGGTACAGCTCGGCGGGCCAGAAGCGGGTGAGCGGCTTGATCGAGACCTTGATCGACGAGGCCGGTTTGCCCAGGTCCCGGGCCGCTGCCAGCAGACTGTTGCGGGCCTCCACCGCCTGGTTGGCATTGGTGGTGAAGATCACCGGGCGATAGGAATCGCCCCGGTCGCAGAACTGGCCCTTGCCATCGAAGGGATCGATGTTGCGCCAGTAGGCCCGCAGCAGGGCGTCGTAGCGGATCCTGGTGTTGTCAAAGCGCACCCGCACCGACTCCTGATGGCCGGTGGTTTCGGAGGAGACCTGCCGGTAGCTGGGGTTGGCGAGCTTGCCGCCGCTGTAGCCGCTCTCGACATCCAGCACCCCGGCCAGATCTTCGAGATCGTGCTCGAGGCACCAGAAGCAGCCGCCAGCCAGCACCGCCTCTTCGGTGGCGGCCTGGGCCGGCGCCAAGGGGCCCGCCAGCACCAGGAGCAGGCTCAGCAGCAGGGCGAAAAGACGCATCAGACGCAGGAAGCGGCAGGGAGAGCCACAGCGGCCGCCTGCACCTGATCCAGAATCACGGCCGCCGCACGTCGGGTGACGCCGGGTTCCCCGAGCCTGAGGCGCAGACGCTGATAGCCCTCGCGCATGGTACGAACCGCAGCCCCATCGGGCGCGAGCAGGGGCTCCACCGCCGCGACGATCGCCGCCGGCGTCAGCCCGTCCTGGAGCAGTTCCGGCACCAGACGCTCCTCCAGGATCAGATTGACCGGAGAGATGTGGGCGACGTTGAAACGCAGCAGACGGCGGGCCACGAAGGCCGTGGGCCGGCTGACGCGATAGCCGGTGACCTGGGGCACCCCCCGCAGGGCCAGCTGCAGGTTGGCCGTGCCCGACTTGGTGAGCGCCACATCGGCCGC
>CALPMR020000170.1 GCA_943324725.2 Bordetella parapertussis
ATTGCCGAGTTGCTTGGCGACATCGGCGAAGAACAGATATTTACGGTTGGCCATGCTCTCGCCGCCGAAGGCCGCTTCGAGATTGGCGAGGGTGCCGGGGTTGGTGAGGTCCATGGGGTTCGCCATAAGAACGTGGCCCGATTTTACACTAAGTCGGAGTGAGTATGGATTAGCGGCAGTCGCGGATTGGGCTGGTTCTGCCCGTGCACGCTTCGCTGGCCGCCACGTGACGGTCGCGGGCTCTTCTCAGTAGCTGCCGCCGCTGCGCCGCTGATGCACGGCCGTGGTGGCCTTGGCATCGAGCAGGCCGCCGTGCTCGACCTGGGCGTAGATCAGCCAGTGGTCGCCGCATTCCATCCGCTGCCTGACGCTGGCGTCCAGCCAGGCCAGGGCCTCCGGCAGCAGCGGCTGGCCGCCCGGGCTGGTCTGGGTCTCGATGGCGGCGAAGCGGTCGGCGCCGGGGGGAAAGGAGCGCAGGAAGCGCTTCATCGGCTCCCGTTCCCGCCCGGCTGCCAGCACATTGAGCGCGAAGCGATCGCCGACGTGCAGCAGGCTCTCCACCGAGCGATCCTTCGCCACCGCCACGGTGAAGCCCGGGGGGTTGAAGCTGGCCTGGCTCACCCAGCTGGCCACCATGGCGCCGCTGAGGCCGGCGGCCCCTTCGCCTTTGCGGGTCGTGACGACGCAGAGGGAGCCCACCACCCGGCCCAGGGCCTGCACGGCCGGATTGCTGAGGCTGTCGCTGAGGCCCCCGACCGCGTTGCGCCGCTGGCCGCGCCGCTGCTCGCTGATCAGGCGCCGGCCCAGGGCCGTGCCCGTTTCCTCCAGGGTGCGCAGGGTGGCCAGATCAGGGCTGAACTTCACCCGGATCGGCTCGAAGGCGAAGCTGAAGCCGCCATCGCGCAGCTTGCTCTCGAGCAGATCGATCGCTTCGCCGCTCCAGCCGAAGCTGCCGAACACCCCCACCGGTTTGGCCCGATCGCCTTCCGCCAGCACCGTGCCCAGGGCGGAGACGATCGGCGTCGGGGCGTGTCCCCCCAGGGTGGGGGAGCCGATCAACAGGGCATCGCAGGCGCGGATCGTGTCCAGCAGCTGCTCCGCTGGCGCGAATTCGCAGTTGAGGCTCTCCACCCGCACCCCGGTGCGCGCCACCCCCTGGGCCAGGGCATCGGCGATGGCGGCGGTGTTGCCGTAGGCGCTGGCATAGAGCAGCGCCACCGAGAGGTTGGCCCGCCCCTGGGCCGCCCCCCAGCGGCGGTAGTCGGCCAGCAGGCTGCGCCAGCTTTCGGCGATCGCCGGTCCATGGCCCGGCGCGATCGTGCGGATCGGCAGGTCATCGAGGCGGTCGACGACGCTCTCGACCTGGCGGGCCATCGGCGCCATCAGGCAGTCGTAGAAGTAGCGGCGGTCTTCCTCGGTGCTGTCGCGATTGACTTCGGCGAAGGCTTCGCTGCAGAGGTGGGCTGCGAAGAACTTGCCGCTCATCAGCAGGCCGGTCCGCTCTTCAAAAGCGATCAGGGCCCCGGGCCAGCGCGGTGTCGGCACGGGAATCAGGCAGAGCCGGTGGCCCGCCGCCAGGTTGCGGCAGGCCTCCTGTTTCACCACATCGATGGGGGGCAGCGGTGGAATCGGGGGGCTGGCTGGCTGGTTGGCCTGGCTTTCCCCCGAACCGCTCGCCTCAGGCGCACCCCCTCCAGCCGCCGTTGGCTTCTGCTGGTCCCAGAGTTCTGCGATCAGCCGGGCGCCGGCGTTGGAGGCCACCAGCATCAGGGCCGGCCAGCGGCTGGCCAGCTGGCGCAACAGGGCCACCCGGTTGGGGTTGACATGGCCCACCACTACTTTGAGGGCGGCGTCGGCGGGCACCAGGGCGGCGAGCTGCTGCAGGAAGGGCGCGGCGAAGGAGGCGCCGGGGGGATGCACCAGCACCGGTGGCAGGCTCTGGCCCGCATCGCTGCTGCCGGCGTCGAACAGGAAGCTGTTGGCGCTGGTGCCCCGCTCCAGGCCGTATTCCACCTCGAAGCGCAGCCGCCTCGGGCTGAGGCAGCGCAGGCAGGCGAGGCCCGGATCGATCGGCAGACGGATGACACGGCGGTCTTGTCCGGACGGGGCCATCAGCCAGCAGCGGGTGACAGGCTGACTCTAGGGAGAGCTTGTTCAGCCACTCAGCAGGGAGGCGAGACGTCGCTGGGGCTGGTTGGGTTGGCCGCTCTCCGCGGGCCGCTGCCGCGCTGCTCAGGATCGGTGGATGGGAGCAGGCCGTGCTGGCAACGGCAGGCGGCTGATTAGGCTCACGAGCTATCGCGAATCGGCTTGAAATGTTCGGCTTGGAAGGGTTCAGCATCGAGGACGTCTTTGCCTATGTTTCCCGCAGCCCCTTTCTGTCGCCAGCCGATCAGGGCTCGTCTGCCGATCCCTGGGCGTCCCGCTACGGCTTTGAGGCCGCCGGCTCGTTGAGCTGGCACGCCGCCCTGGACCAGTTTGGAGTCGCCCTGCTGCGGGATCCGCTCAAGGTGGCCGTCGAAGCGCCTCTCAGCGGTTCCCAGGCCAGCACTGGTCAGGACATCCTGCGCGGCGCCCGGCTGGCGGCCGAGCAGATCAACCGGACCGGTGGTGTCAATGGGCGCTTGATCCAGCTGCTGCCGGCCGATGACCAGGCTGATCCGGCGCTGGCTCTGCCGGTGGCGAACCGGGCCGCCGCCCGCGGTGCGGTGGCGGGGATCGGCCCCTACAACTCCTCGGTGGGAGTTCTGAACCTGCCGCGCTACGAAGCGCTGGGGGTGGTTTCCCTGCATCTCACCTCCACCAACGAGACCGATGGTGAGGGGGTGACGATCCAGCCCAAGAACAATCAGAACGCCCCGACGGAGATCGCCTACCTCGAGTCCTTCAAGCCCCAGCGGGTGGCGATGCTGGTCGATCCGTCGGACTACACCGCCGGCATGGCGGACCGCGATCAACAGGCCCTCGAGGCCGACGGCGTCGAGGTGCAGCGGATTGCGGTGGTCGAGGGCCTCAGCGACTACAGCGCTGTCGTGTCCAGTGCCTTGGAGAGCTCGCCGGATGTGCTGTACGTGAGCACCTACTTCCCCGAAGGCGCCAAGATCGCCACGGATCTGTTGGCCCGGCAGACCGGCTTGCCGGTGTTGTTCGGCCTGGCCAATGTCGATGCCGGCTTCGTGCAGGCAGCGGGTCTTGAGGCCAGCCAACTCGGTGTCTTCAGTGGTGTCCCGGCAGCCGGCCAGCTGCCCACGGCCAAGGACTACACCGCCGACTACATCACCCGCTACAACGTGCAGCCCGATGTCTGGGGCACCTTCGCCTACGACTCCCTCAAGCTCTGGGCCCGCGATGTGGATCGACTCAACACGGCGGCCTATGAGCCGGTGCTGAAGGCGCTGCGCCAGACCCAGGACTATGAGGGCCAGACCGGCACGATCAGCATCGACTCCATCACCGGCAATCGCCTCAAGCTGCCCGTCTACATCCTGGACGTCAACGACCAGGGCGTGTTTGAGATTGCCTGAGGCGTCGCTCAGTAGTGGTTGCCCACCTTGCGGTGGTGGACGGCGGTGTTGGCCTGGGTGTCGGCCACATTGCCCTCCTCCACCACCGCGTAGATGATCCAGTGGTCGGGGCCTTCGAGGCGCTGGGCGACGCGGCAGCCCAGGTAGGCCAGGGCATCCCCCAGCACCGGCCCGCCGGCGGCCAGGCCACTGAGCACATCCACCCCGGCGAAGCGATCGGCGCCGGGGGGGAAGCGCTTGAGGAAATGGCGCAGCAGCTGCTGGTGGTTGTCCTCGCGCAGGATGTTGAGCACGAAGCGATCGCCCACCTGCATCAGGGCCTCGATCGCCCGGTCCTTGGCGACGGCCACGGTGAGGCCGGGTGGATCGAAGCTGGCCTGGCTCACCCAGCTGGCCACCATGGCGCTGCTGCGCTCGGTGCCGCCGTCGTCCTGGCGGGCGGTGACCACATACAGCCCGCCGGCGAGACGGCCGAGGGCCCGGTCGAGATCGCCGTCGAGGGCCTTCATGGCGGCGATCGTGCGGGCCTTGGTGAGCAGCTGGCCCAGGTCGGTGCCGGCCTCTTCACAGAGCTGGTAGTCGGCCGCTCCAGGCACCTGGCGGATGCGCAGCGGCTCGAAGGCGCTCTTCTGGCCCAGGCTGCGCAGCTGGTTGGCCAGGGTGTCGATCGGCTCGTCGTTGCCGCCGAAGGCGTCGTAGCAGCCCACCCACTGGCGGGGCTGCAGCGCCGCCAGCAGGGTGCCGATCGCCGCCTGCAGCTCCGGGTCGGGGTTGGCCGGCCAGGTGGGCACCACCACCGCTGACGCCTCGCCGACCAGGGCCGCCAGCTCCTGGGGGTCGGTGGCGCGCAGATCCACCAGCTGCACCTGGGCATCGGCTTTGCCGATGCCGCGGGCGATCGCCTGGCTGAGGCGGTCGCAGAAGCCGTACTGGCTCAGATAGC
Organism: Bordetella parapertussis; assembly: GCA_943324725.2. Lineage (GTDB taxonomy): Bacteria > Cyanobacteriota > Cyanobacteriia > PCC-6307 > Cyanobiaceae > Cyanobium. Next base: position 4,468 of record CALPMR020000170.1, read on the forward strand.
AGACGGCGGCATAGGCCTCCCCCTTGCTGCGATCCCGGCTCCAGTCGCCGTAGTCCCCCAGCCAGAGGCCGAGGTGATGGCGCAGCAGCGGGCCGTGACCGACCGCCACCGTGCTGATCGGCGGCAGGGTGTCCATGCGCTTGAGGGCCTGCAGCACGCTGCGGGCGTTGGGGCCCATCAGACAGTCGTAGTAGAAGCGGAAGTCCGGCGCGATGGCGCCCGGATCGCTGTCGAACAGCTCCTCGGAGCAGTAGTGCAGGCCGAAGGCATCACAGGTGTAGAGGATGCCGGTGCCGTGATCGAAGGAAAAAATCGTGTCGGGCCAGTGCAGATTGGGGGCACTGAGAAACTCAAAGCGGTGGCTGACACCGCTCTCCGGGTTGGTGCCCAGATCCAGCTCCTCGCCGCTTTTCACCGCCCGGCTCTTGAAGGGCCGGTGCACCTGATTCTCCAGAAACTGGATCGCCACCTTGGAAGCCACGATCTCGATCTCGGGGTTGAGGTCGATCAGATGGCCGATCAGGCCGGAATGGTCCGGTTCGGTGTGGGAGACGATCAGGTGATCGATCGCCAGGGGATCGATCTGCTGCTGCAGCAACGGCAGCCAGCTGCCCTCGAACTTGAGATGGCTGGTGTCGATCAGGGCCGTGCGCTCACCCCGCACCAGGAAGGCGTTGTAGGTGGTGCCGTTGCGCAGGCCGAACTCGATGTCGAAGCGGCTGCGATCCCAGTCGAGCGAGCGGATCGTGGTGGTGTCGGCGCCGATGGCCTCGCACTGAAGCGAGAGGCGCGGCGGCGCAGATGCTGTGGTGCCGCTGGCCGTAGCGCTCGCTCCCATGGGTCGCCTCAGGTGGAGGTCGACTTTAGGGAGAGTCTCCGAAAACCTGGCGATTGTGGTGAGGGAGGCTCGGGAACAGGCCGTGGAGGCAGCGCGCTTGATCCGGGCAGCGCACAGCTCAGCGGCAGGCCTGCTGTCCAGATCGGGCTGGCTGAGCCGCGAGCAACGCCACAGCAGGTGCCGCGGATTCCGGTGAGGCGGTTGTTCTTTGCGTCCATGGGGGAACGGGGGCGGCTGGCGGCTTCCATTCGCGTTGGGATGGCCAGGCATCCAGGCTGTCATCGGTCAGGGGCGATCGAGGTTCCGTCGCGGCTGCCTGCCCATGGAGCCCTGACTGCCAGGGACCTGGCTCCGCCTTGGATCAAGGTGATGGCGTCAGTGAGGCCCACCAGAACCCTGTCTTGGTGGGTCGTTGAAGCTTGACCTGGCGACGGGGTTGCGCTGCTTTGTGATGCGGTAAGACGAAGATCGCCTTGGCAATGTTCAGTCAACGTCGCCTGATCTGGCGGGGCATGGGCCGCCTTGATCGAAGTCGGTGCTGATCGTCAACGATGGCAGTCAACGCTTCAAGGCTTCTCTGGCCGATCGGCCGTGAAGAGCATTCACCCCCTAGGGTTGGTGGTCAGTCAGGCCACCATGCACACCTCTGGAGTGAATCCATTGTCTGAAGTCATGGGTCCTGGCTCAGCGCCGGTTGCGATACTTGTCAACGGGCCGAGTTCGTCTGGTAAAACAACGCTCTGTCGGGCGCTGCAGGATCGCCTTGCCGAGCTGGCCGATGGTGATTCCGGAGCCATATTTGCACGCGTGGCGTTTGATGATGTGGTGCCGCTGATGTCAGACAAGCTCTACCCCATCTGTTGGGTGCAGCTGGTGGGTGGGGATGTGGCCCATCTCGTCTCCCGCCAACCCCAGGATGGACGCTCGGGCTGGGATTATCTGGATGAACGTCATGCGGTGGCTCAGGACGATGGCAAGCTCCGCATCAAGCTTGTGCTGAACCAGCATGGCCGCCAGTTGCTGGCGGGTCTCCATCGGGGCTGGGGTCAGCATCTCGAGTTGGGGACCAATCTGATCATTGACCATTTCTTGCAGGAGCGGGAGTGGCAAGAGGAAATCATGGCGCTGATCCACCAGACAGGTGCACGATTGCTCTGCGTCGGTGTGTACTGTTCCGTGGCCGAGTTGGAGCGCAGAGAAGCCTTCAGGGGTGATGGTGGCCTCGAGGAGCGGCCCAGAGGCCTGGCGCTCAGAAGCAGCGAGCTCTGCCACTCCTATGGCCTGCATTATCACGTCATTGTGAATACTGATCAGCAGACCACGGCTGAATCCGTGGATTTGATCCTGTCAGCCTTGCAGGGCTGAGTGCACAGAGATCATGGCTGACAATCTC
>CALPMR020000171.1 GCA_943324725.2 Bordetella parapertussis
CGATGTGCTCAGCGGTCCCCACCTCGATCCCATGGACGCCTTCCTCACGATCCGCAGTCACTTCGCCGCTGCCCACCGGCTGGCCAGGCCCGAACTCAGCCAGGCTGAAAACGAGGTCATCTACGGCAAGTGCGCCCGGCCCCATGGTCACGGCCACAACTATCTGCTGGATATCACCGTGCGCGGTCCGATCGACGCCCGCACCGGCATGGTCTGCGATCTGGCGGTGCTGCAGAGCCTGGTGGAGGAGCTGGTGGTGGAGCCTTTTGACCACACCTTTCTCAACAAGGATGTGGACCATTTCGCCAGCTGCGTGCCCACCGCCGAGAACATCGCCCTGCACATCAACGATCTGCTGGCGGCGCCGATCGCTGCCACCGGCGCCAGGCTGCACAAGGTGCGCCTGCAGGAGAGCCCCAACAACGCCGCCGAGGTGTTCGCCGAGACGGCCCAGCTGGAGATGGTGCCGGCGGCCCTGGAGGCCCTCGCCGGGGCTTGAGCCGGCCTGAGCTGCGCCTGGTGCTCGCCATCAGCCTCGATGGTCGGTTGGCAGCGGTGGAAGGCGGCGCGGCCCAGATCGGCGGCCGCGGCGATCGCCAGGTGCTGGAGGAGGCTCTGGCCTGGGCTGATGCGGTGCTGCTCGGGGCCCAGACGCTGCGGCTGCACGGCAGCACCTGTCTGATTCATCGCCCCGAGCTGTTGGCCGGACGTCATGCCGCCGGCCTTGCCCCCCAGCCGCTGGCGATTGTGGTGAGCCGCAGCGGCGTGCTGCCAGCGACGCTGCCCTTTTTTCAGCAGCCGCTGGAGCGGGGCCTGCTGTTGCTGGAACCGCCGCCTGGACCATCCCGCTTGCACCAGCCCCTGGACCTGGACCTGCGGCTGGATCCGGCCCCGCCGCGGCCCGTGGTCTCGGGCTTTGGCCGCCGGTGGTGCTGCTGCGGCTGGAGTGAGGCGCTGGTGCAGCTGGCGGCAGCCGGCGTGGCGCGGCTGGCGGTGCTCGGAGGCGCCAGCCTGGCGGCCAGCCTGCTGGCCGAGAACCGGCTCGATGAATTGCAGCTGACTCTCTGTCCCAGGTTGCTGGGCGGCCCCCACAGCTGGCTTGGGGCCGCCGCCCGGGTGGACCTTGCCGCCCAGGGTGGCTGGCGCCTGATCGAGCAGCGAGCGCTGGAGGGGGAGGAGCTGCTGCTGCGCTACCGCCGGGCCTAGGGCTTGCCTCCCTGCAGCAGATTGCGATTGCCGAAGCGTCGTGCCAGCTCCTGCAGGGGAACCTCCCGCAGGCTGTCGGCCGGCAGGCCGAACAGGCGGGCCAGGCAGCGCTTCACCACCACTTCACTGTCATCGCCGAAGCGGCCCGCCAGCATTTCGCTGAGCACACCCAGGCCGCGGCCGCTGTTGTCGGTCTCCTCGATCAGGCATTTGCTGGTGGGGACGGCCAGCTTGCGGCAAGGATCCTGCAGATGGCTGGCCAGTTCCTGGTCATCGCCGGCGGCGGCCGTGACGCAGGCGCTGGCCAGGCGATGCTCCAGCTGGGGGCGCATCAGCATCAGCACCGGGCCGAGAACGCTGGCGCCCGCCGGCTGGCTCTGGAGGGCCCCGACCCCCAGGACGGTGAGCAGCAACGCTGCGATCGGTGGCGGGTGGCCCATGGGCTGGGGGCTCGGTCGCAGAGAAGACCTCGTTAGTTTTGCGTCTTCTGCGACCCGCTGCGGCAATCCTGCCCATGGCCGAGCTCCAGGCGCGCTGGCACCAGGCCATGGCCGAGTTGCCCGAAGACCAGTGGCAGCAGCTGCTGACGGGCTCTGGGGGAGGCCAGGGCCACGCCCCGCTGCCCTTTTATGACTGGCATTGGCTGCATCAGCTGGAGGCCAGCGGCAGCATCGTGCCCCGCCAGGGCTGGCAGCCCTGCCATCTGGGCCTGTGGCGTGGCGAGCAGCTGGTGGCGGTGGCGCCGCTGTATCTCAAGGGCCACAGCTATGGCGAATTCGTCTTCGACCAGTCCTTCGCCCAGCTCGCCGGCCAGCTGGGTCTGCGCTACTACCCGAAGCTGGTGGGCATGAGTCCGCTCAGCCCGATTCAGGGCTATCGCTTTCTGATCGCCGCAGGCGAGGACGCCGCCGAGCTGACCGCCGTGATGCTGGAGCTGATCGATGACTTCTGTCGCCGCAACAGCATCCTCAGCTGCAACTTTCTCTACGTCGATCCCGCCTGGCAGCCCCTGGCCGAGGCGGCCGGCTGTGCCCTCTGGCTGAACCAGCAGAGCCAGTGGACCAATCCGGGCCATGCGGACTTTGAGGCCTATCTGGCCAGTTTCAATGCCAATCAACGCCGCAACATCCGCCGCGAGCGCCGCTCCGTGCAGGCGGCCGGTGTGACCGTGACCCCCTTGGCCGGTGAGGAGATCCCCGCTGCTCTGATGCGGCGCATGCACGATTTTTACGAGCAGCACTGCAGCCGCTGGGGAGCCTGGGGCAGCAAATATCTCAGCCAGGAATTCTTTGAGGCGGCCGCCAGCGAGCTGCGTCAGCATCTGGTGCTGTTCAGCGCCCACCGGGGCGATCCACTCGAGCCGCTGGCCATGTCCCTGTGCGTGCGTGGCGGTGATTGCCTCTGGGGTCGCTACTGGGGCAGCGATCTGGAGCTCGACAACCTGCATTTCGAGGTCTGCTATTACGCCCCGATTGAATGGGCGATCGGCCAGGGAATTCGCCAGTTTGATCCCGGTGCCGGTGGTCGCCACAAGCGCCGCCGGGGCTTCATCGCCGAACCGAGGGCCAGCCTGCATCGCTGGAACCAGCCTCAGTTCGAGGCCATCCTGCGCCAGTGGCTGCCCGGGGCGAACCAGCAGCTGCTGGCGGAGATCACCGCGGACAACGCTGAGCTGCCGTTCCACTCTGCCTACGATCCTCCCCATGCCCCTTCCCGATCCCATGAGTCTTCGGCAGAGCCTGGATGAGGAGTTGTCCCAGCGCTTCATCGCCCTCGACCCTTCCGGCTACTTCCTGATCAAGCTGGATCGCCAAGCCGGCGAGCTGGTGGCCGAGCACTACGGCAACGGCGTCGACGAGCGGGGGCTGGCCACCGATCCGGACACCGGCGAGGTGCTCAGCTGCCGCGGAGCCGGACCGCGCACCCCGATCGCGATCTACCGGGGATGCAGCGCCAAACAACTCGGCATCGCGCTCACCGAGGGGGACGGGCCCTGGCCGATCAGCTGCCTTGACCATGCCCTTTACCTGGGCCGGGAGTTGCAGAAGGCGGAGCTGTGCCTGCTGGAGGGCGTCGACTACATCCAGGACTGAGCAATCCAGGGCTGAACCTGGTGAGGCGGCCTCAGCCCCGCATCGCCAGCACCAGGCACCGGGAGCAGGCACTGTGATGGCTCAACTCCCTGACTGACGGAGCCAGGTCGGTTCAGGCCGGCTGCAGTTCGCGGCTCTGCTCCACCGGCGCGGTGGGGGGCTCGGGAGGCAGGGAGGCGAGTTGCTCCTCGATCTCGCGGGTGACGATGCCGCGATATTCCTGGAAGTGCTCGTTGTGGGCGAGAGTGACGACGAACTGCTCGAAGTTGTTGGGGTTGAGCCTGGCAATCTTCAGCAGCGAGCGCCAGAAGCGCCAGCGGGTGTTGCGCAGCACGCCCTGACGCCAGATCACGATCGAGAGGGCGCGGATGTCGGTCCAGGTGGGCAGGGTGGCTTTGCCCAGGGCAGCAGCTTTGACGTACTTCTGCCAACGGGGCTGGCCCATCTTGGTGTAGTAATGGGTGACCCGATCGATATAGGCGTTGGGTTCGTAGAGCCGGCAGAAGGCATCCACATATTCGTTGGCAATATCGCGGATCGGGCGACTGGGAACGAAGTTGAGCAGGTTGGTCTGGTTGACGCCCTTGGCGTCGGCTTGCTCCTGGATCAGCCGGCCTTCCTTCTCAAGTCGGTGCCACAGGCCGGTGTTGGGCAGGGCCTGGAGCATGCCCATCATCGCGGCGGGGATGCCGGTGCGGCTCACGAAGGTGACGATGCGATCGCCTGCGCCGGTCTTCTCGCCGTCGAAACCGATGATGAAACCGGCCATCACCCGGATGCCGTAGGAGGTGATGCGATCGACCGATTCTTCCAGGGAACTGCGGGTGTTCTGATGTTTGCCGGCGATCGAGAGGCTGGCTTCATCGGGCGTTTCGATGCCGAGGAAGACGCTGTCGAAGCGGCATTCGGCCATCATCTCCATCATCTCGTCATCGGCGGCCAGATCGACGGAGGCCTCGGTGGCGAAACTGAACGGATAATTACGCTCGATCTGCCATTGCTTGAGGGCTGGCAGCAGCAACTTGGCGTTGCGTTTGTTGCCGATGAAGTTGTCATCGACCAGGAAGATGGAGCGGCGCCAGCCCAGGTCGTAGAGAGATTGAAGTTCGGCGATCAGCTGCTGAGGATTCTTGGTGCGGGGTTTGCGCCCATAGAGAACGATGATGTCGCAGAACTCGCACTGGAAGGGACAGCCCCGCGAGAACTGCACCGACATCGAGTCATAGGCGTCGAGCTCGAGCAGGTCGAAGCGCGGAATCGGCGTGCCGGTGACATCCGGTTTGACCCCATTGGAGCTGAAGCGTCCAGAGCGTTCCCCCTTCTGGATCGCTTCAATGAACATCGGCAGGGTGATTTCACCCTCGTCGAGCACTTTGAAGTCTGCGAGTTGCAACTCCGGCGCATCAGGCGTGGAACTGGCGAAGGGGCCACCCACGGCCACCGGCAGGCCTCGCTGCTTGGCCTTGCCGATCTGGGCGGCCATGTCGGCCTTCTGCACAATCATCCCGGAGATCACGACCAGCTCCGCCCAGGCCCATTCGGCCTCGCTCACCTCGCGCACGTTGCGATCGACGAGCTTCATCTCCCAGTCCTGGGGCAGCAGGGCCGCCACGGTGACCATGCCAAGCGGTGGCAGCAGCACCTTGCGGTTCACCAGCTCGAGAATTTTCTCGTAGCTCCAGAAGGTTTTGGGAAACTCCGGATAGATGAAGAGCGTGCGCATGCGGAGTGCTGATGGGGAGTGCTGAATGGAGAGGAGGGATGGGCCCTCATCGCCTGCATGGCGGTTCGGGGATGCTGGGTAAGGAGCTGCTGAAGTCGGAGCTCGCAGATGCCGCCGTGTGACGTGTCGTGCAACCTTAAATGGTTCCTGGCGTACCCGTCGCCCCGGTTTACGGCGCTCCGCCAGTCCCTGTGCAGCCTTTGCACCCGCCGCGGCCTGTCCTCTGCTGTAATGGCTCCACCTTCTTCGCGGTTGCGGCCATGGGTGTGGCGATCTATCTGGCTCTGGTGGGCGGCGGCCTCAGCGCTGCGTTCCTCTCGGCTGTGATCCTCAAGGGCGTCAAGCTGATCTGAGCTGCAGGCTTCCGCGCCTGATCAATTCACTGATCCCCAGCACCAGACCGGCGCTGCCCATCACGGCGAAGGTGGCGCTCAGTCCCAGTTTCATGCTCAGCAGGGCCGCCAGCAGTCCGCTCAGGCCGCCGCCGCCGAGAAAGGCGATCTGGCCCAGGCCGGCCATGCGGCCACGCAACACCATCGGCGCTCCCACCTGGCCGATCAGGTTGGTGCCGCTGAGCAGGCAGGCGGTTCCGGCTCCGATCAGGAAGGTCATCGCCAGGCTCATGGCCAGGCCACGGGAGGCAGCCATGCCGAGCTGTGCCAGGGCCGTGACCACCAGGCAGCCGCCCAGCAGCAGCCCTGGCCTCTGGCTCAGGGCCTGGCTGTTGCGCTGCAACATCACGCCACCGCAGATGCTGCCGGCGGCCAGAACACTGGTGAACAGCCCGAGGGCCTGGGGGGAGGGTCCCAGCAGCCTGGCGGCGATCAGGGCGGCCAGGCCGGGGTGGAAAAAGCTCACCAGACAGGCCAGGGCGGTGAAGCGCAGCACGTGCCTCAGGGTGGGGCCACAGTCCCGCCAGGCCGTTGCCAGAGAGGCCTGGGCTCCACCGACACTGCGCTGTTCCGCCTCCCGGTTGGGTCGCAACAGCCAGAGCACCGAGGCGATCGGCAGCAGATAGCTGGCCGCATCGATCGTCAGCGCCAGGGTTGGCCCGCTCAGGGCCAGCAGCCAGCCCCCCAACGGTGGGCCCACCAGCTTGCCGACGTTGAAGACCACCGAGAAGCTGGTCAGGTAGGGGGACAGTTGCTTGGGTTCGTCCACCAACAGGGCGCAGTACTTGTTGCGTGCCGTCAGCTCATAACTGCTGGCGATGCCCACCACCAGGGTGCTCAGCAGCAGCAGGCACACCTGGGCACCCCCCGTCAGCAGCGGGATGGCCAGGGCCCCGAGGCTGCCCCCCGCAAACAGTCCCCACTGGGCGCGGATCAGCACCTTTTCGCAGCCGAGCCGGTCGGTCAACACCCCGGCGGCGCCGCTGACCAGCAGGGCCGGCAGGGCCAGGGCGCCGAAGTGCATGGCCAACAGGACCGGATTGCTGCTGTCGTGCAGGAGGATCCAGCCCTTGGCGGTGATGCCCGCAAAGGAGCCAGCGGTGCTCAGACCCGAGGCCCACAGGAAAATGCCGCGCTGATGGCGTCGCAGCCATCCCCCCGGCGCTGGTGGGCTCAAACGGCCGACTGCCTGGTCTGCAGGGCGTCCTGCACCATGGCGGCGGCGCCGACCACCTC
>CALPMR020000172.1 GCA_943324725.2 Bordetella parapertussis
CGATCGCGCAACCGCTGATTGGCCGCCACCCCACCCACGAGCACCAGGGTCTGGAGGCCCTCGTCGGCGGCACAGCGGCAACTGCGCTCCACCAGCACCTCGGCCACCACCCGCTCGAAGCTGGCGGCCAGATCCGCCAGGGGCAGGGGTTCGCCGCTGGCCTGCAGGGCCTGCACCTGGCGCAACATGGCGGTCTTGAGGCCGCTGAAGCTGAAGTCATAGGGATGGAAGCCGCCTTCCGGCAGGGACACCCGCCCCTTCGGCAGCCGGAAACGCTGCGGATCCCCTGTCAGCGCCGCCGCCTGAATCGCCGGTCCGCCCGGGTAACCCAGGCCCAGCAACCGGGCCACCTTGTCGAAACACTCGCCGGCAGCGTCGTCGCGGCTGCGGCCCAGCCGCCGATAGCAACCGGGACCATCCACCCGCACCAGCTCGGTGTGACCACCGCTGACCAACAGCACCAGACAGGGCCCCGGCGGCAGCGGCTCCGGCCCCAGCTGGGCCGAACAGAGATGTCCTTCCAGGTGATGCACACCGATGAAGGGTTTGCCATGCAGCCGGGCCAGGGTGCGGCCGGTCAGCGACCCCACCAGCAGCGCCCCCACCAGCCCCGGCGCCACCGTGGCGGCCACCGCATCGACCGACGCCAGGTCGAGACCGGCCGCGGCCAGCACCTGATCGATCAGGGCCGGCAGAGCTTCGAGATGGCGACGGGAGGCGATCTCCGGCACCACCCCTCCCCAGCGGGCGTGCTCCTCCACCTGGGAGGCGATGGCGCTGGCGAGCACGCGCCGATCGCGCACGATCGCCGCCGCCGACTCGTCACAACTTGTTTCGAGCGCCAGAACGGTGGCCATGACTCAGGATCGCCTCTCTTACTGTCCACAGGTGACATCCTGCCCCTACGGCAGCCTCTAACCGGCCCCCTCTCCATGCGCCGTCTTTTCGCCGTTCTTCTCTCCGTCTTCCTGCTCTTCGGCTTCGCCCCCGTGGCCAACGCCGAAATCGGCGGTCTGACCCCCTGTGCCGAAAGCCCCCGCTTCCAGCAGCGGGCTGCCGGGGCCACCACGGCCCAGGCCAAGGCCCGTTTCTCCATGTACAGCCAGGCCCTCTGCGGCACCGATGGCCTGCCCCACCTGATCGTGGATGGCCGCTGGAGCCACGCCGGTGACTTCATCATCCCGGGCATCGCCTTCCTCTACATCGCCGGTTGCATCGGCTGGGCCGGCCGGGGCTATCTCCAGGCCGTCGCCGGTCGCAAGGACGCCACGATGCACGAGATCCAGATCGATCTGCCCGTGGCCCTGAAGGCCACCATCGCCGCCGCCACCTGGCCCCTGGCCGCCTTCAAGGAGTTCAGCACCGGCAAGCTCACCGAAGTCGACAGCAAGATCACCGTTTCGCCTCGCTGAAGCGGCACTCCCCGGATCCGGTTGACCCGCTGCGCAGCTTGCTCCCGCTGGGATCAGGTTCGCTGCATCAGCCAACAGCCGGCGCCAGGGGATCTGAACCGCCTCCTCACTGAACGACCCCACCCATAGCCATGAAGAAGTTCCTCACCACCGCGCCAGTGTTCGCCGCCATCTGGTTCACACTCACCGCCGGGATCATGATTGAGTTCAACCGTTTCTTCCCAGACCTGCTCTTCCACCCGCTCTGAAGCCGGGTGTGATTCCAGCCAGCGGCCCCTTTCGGGGCCTTTTTTTTGGCCTGTGTCTGCTGAGCAGCCTGCCCCGCTGACCAAGGGTTGAGCCAACTGCCCTGATCAGCTTCCCCAAGGGCGCGGAGGCGCTGCAGGGTGGTTCAGTCAGTCGCCGGCCTCGCTCAAAGGTCAGACCGCATTCCGATCGCGCCCGCCTTGGGGGCCGCAAGGCTTGAACCGATCCGAGCGTTCCGGCTCCAGAGGCGCCAGCCTGGTGGTTGGGGCCCTGTTCCAAACCCCTGCCCGAGAAGCCCTGGGATCGAGCCACGCTGGCCTGAGAGCCGCCGTGAGCGGGCTGGAGCTGGGGTGATCGAAACGGAGCTCCGGGAAGCGGGCTCGGACACCTCTGCGTTCAAGCCACCCTGTGGAGGCTGTGTCTGAACCTCACGGAGCTGGCTGGCTGATCAGGAGGCGGCAAGCCCCATCAACCGCTCCAGCTGGGCCAGGGCTTCCTCCAGATCGCCGTTCACCAGGCGGGCATCGAATTCGGCGGCCGCCGCCAGTTCGACCCGGGCCCGCTCCAGCCGGCGGCCGATCGCCTCCTCGCTGTCGGTGCCGCGGCCACGGATGCGTCGCTCCAGCTCCTCGAAGCTGGGGGGTTCAAGAAACACCTGAAACCCGGCCGGAAAGCTGCGCCGCACCTGGCGAGCCCCCTCCAGTTCGATCTCCAGCAGCACCGGCCGGCCCGCAGCCAGCTGCCGTTCCACCGGCTGGCGTGGCGTGCCGTAGAGATTGCCGGCGAACTCGGCCCATTCCAGGAATCCCCCTTCAGCCACCTGGCCCTCAAAGCTGGGGCGATCCAGAAAGAAATAGCTGCTGCCCTCGACTTCGCCGCTGCGAGGGGCCCGGGTCGTGGCCGACACCGACAGCCAGATCCGGGGATGGCACTGCAACAGCCGCGCCACCAGGGTGCCCTTGCCAACCCCGCTGGGGCCGGTGATCACGGTGAGTCGACCGGCACTCTCGGTCACGCTCCTCAGCACGGGGTGTCTGGGCAGCAGAGTAGGGGCGGCCGGTGGCAGAAGCGGTGATGGTTCCCCAGGCCGCCATCCAGGCGATCGATCTGACGACCCTGAAGGCGGTGGTCGCCGAGCTGCAGACCACCTTGCTGCCGAGCCGCTTCGAAAAGGCGCAGCAGGGGGAGTCCCACGGCCTGCAGCTCGCCCTGCGCAGCCTGGACGGCAGCCACTGGCTGGATCTGAGCTGGCTGGCCGAGGCGCCGCGGCTGCTGGCGATCCCGGCCCCAGCGCGCCAAGGGGAGGGCAGCACCCTGGCCCAGCAGCTGCAGCATGGACTCAGAGGCCTCGCCTTGGTGAGCCTGGAACAGCTGGGCTGGGAGCGGGTGGTGGAGCTGGGCTTCGCCCTGCGGCCCGGCGAAGCGATCCAGCGCAGCCTGGTGCTGGAACTGATGGGACGCCACAGCAACCTGTTCCTGCTGGACGAGCAGCGGCGGGTGATCGCCCTGGGTCGTCAGGTGCGCTCTGGGCAATCCCGGCTGCGGCCGATCGGCACCGGCGACTTCTATCAGCCGCCGCCGTCGATGGCGGGCGAGCCGCCCCGACGGCAGGAGAGCCAGCAGAGCTGGCAGCGGCGCCTGAGCCTGGTGCCCATGAGCCTCAAACAGGCCCTGCTCCAGGCTTATCAGGGCACCAGCCCGGCCCTGATTCGCCAGCTGGTCCCCCCCGCCTGGGCCGATCTGCCGGTCCAGGAGCTGGAGCAGTCGCAATGGCAGAGCCTGTGGCACAACTGGCAGGCCTGGCTGGAGGCGCTTGAGCAGGGCCGCTTTGCCCTGCAGCTGGGGCCAGCCGACGACTACCGCTGCTGGAGCCCTGCCGGGGCCGGCGCCGAGAGCAGCGGAGCAGCCGCAGCCACGATCACGGCTGGGGTGCTCCCCCTGGCCATCAACCGCGGCCTGGCCCTCTATTACGGCCAGCGACTCAACCGGCGGCTCTGGGAGCAGCGCCGCCAGAGCCTGGCCCAGCGGCTGCGCCAGGCGATCGAACGGGAACGGCGCCAGGCCGAGCAGCAGCAGGCCCTGGCCGATGCGGTACCTGGCGGCGAGGGGCTGCAGCAGCGGGCCGATGCGCTGCTCTGCCTGCCCAATCCCGACCGCAGCCAGATTGACGAGGCCCAGTCCCTCTATCGCAAGGCCCGCAAACTGCGCCGCTCCCTGGCGGCGATCCTGCCGCGGCTGGAGCAGCATCAACAGCGGCTGCAGGGCCTGGAGACCAGCCTCACCTTTGTGGAGCAGCTGGAGGATGGGCCTGAGCTGGAGGCCCTGGCCGAGGAGCTGGAGCTGCAGCTCGCCAGCCTGCGCCCCGGCCGTGGCGGAGCCCCCACCCCGTCCCGCAGCAGGCGCAACCGCTCCGGCTCCGCTGGCAAGCCGGCCCCGCCGGCCGAACCCAGCCCCCTGGAGCTGCGCAGCGCCGGCGGCCTGCGGCTGCAGGTCGGCCGCAACCACCGGCAGAACGAATGGATCTCGCTGCGCCATGCCCGCCGCGGCGATCTCTGGTTCCACGCCCAGGAACTGCCCGGTAGCCACGTGGTGCTCAAGGGATCGGAAGGAACGGCCGGGGAGGCCGATATCGCCGCTGCCGCCGATCTGGCCGCCCACTTCAGCCGCGGCCGCGGCAATGCCCGCGTGCCGGTGGTGATGGTGGCGGCCGAAACCCTGCAGCGCATTGCCGGGGCCGAACCGGGCACAGTGCGCCATCGCGGCGGCGAAATCCTCTGGGGTGAACCGGAGCGAGCCCAGGTCCTGCTGCGCAGCCAACCAGGGGCCCTGCCCAGTGCCGAGCGAACGACGAAGCCGTAGCCAGCCCACGAGCCTCAGGCCAGAGGCACTGGTGCGCGGCACTCCTTGCCGCCAGCGAGGCCGCTGGGCTGCAAGCGACTGCCGCGACACCGGCCCGGGGACAGGTGTGCCGCGACAACGCTGTCGAACCCGGCAAGCCGTGGAATCCGGCAAGCTTTGAGGCAGGCAAGCTGTGGAACCTGAGCTCTGGCGGCAAAGGGCCCCTAACCTCAAGCGGACAGAGAGGCCATGAGCGAGCACGACACCATTGCCGACCCCGACGGGGAGCCAGGCCGGGCCCTGACGCTGCAGGCCACAGGTGAGTCGGCCGGCGAGCCTGTGCCGATGGCGGAAGCCCGCAGCGCCGAACCCCTGGCGGCGCTGCAGGACCAGTTCCCCGGCGAAGTCGAGATGAGCCTGGTGGATCACCTCGAGGAGCTGCGGCGCCGGGTGCTGCGCAGCCTGGTGGCGGTGGTGATCGCCGCGGCTGCCTGCCTGGCCTTCGTGCGACCGCTGGTGAAACTGCTGGAGCTGCCCGCCACGGGCGTGCGCTTCCTGCAGCTGGCCCCCGGCGAGTTTCTGTTCGTCTCCTTCAAGGTGGCGGGCTACGCCGGCCTCACCCTGGCCCTTCCCTGGGTGCTGTTTGAAGGGCTGGCCTTCGTGCTGCCGGGTCTCAGCCGCCGGGAGCGGCGCCTGGTGGCCCCGGCGGTGGCCGGCTCCACCGTGCTGTTCGCCGTCGGCCTGGCCTTTGCCTGGTGGGCCCTGGTGCCGGCGGCCCTGCGCTTCCTGGTCAGCTACGGCGCCGATGTGGTGGAGCCGATCTGGTCGATCGAGCGCTACCTCGACTTCGTGCTGCTGCTGATGGTGGCCACCGCCCTCACCTTCCAATTGCCGGTGCTGCAGCTGCTGCTCGGAGCCCTGGGACTGATCGACGCCCGCACCATGCTGGGCGCCTGGCGCTGGGTGATCCTGATCAGCGCCCTGGCCGGCGCGGTGCTGACCCCCTCCACCGATCCGGTGACGATGCTGCTGCTCGGCGGCGCCATCACGGCCCTGTATCTGATCGGTGTGGGCCTGGTGGCCCTCAGCCAGGGGCTGCGGCCGGCACGGACGAGCAACGCCTGACTGGAAACGGCCCGGAAGGCTCCAGCTCGGCAGAGCAAACCAGCGAGAACCCAGCGGGGACGCCCGGATGGCCGGACCGATTGCGCCCATCGCCTCGGCCCCTCTCCCCGGCAGCGGCATCACTCAGGACGCCTGAGAAGCTGCTGAATAACCTGTCTCGACCAGGCTTGATTGCCGCTTTGCCACTGGGAAACCCAGTGTTCATCGGCTTTTTAGACTGCCGACGGAACGCTGATCAGGTCTGCTGAGGGATGTTTCGGGAGGCTCCTGAAGCACCGCCCCGCCCCCCGCCCTGCGGCTGACACCGGAGCCCTGAGCACGCACGGGCCATCCCCGGCAACAACTCCCCGCAGCCCGTCGCACGGAGATCGCCGGACAGGAATCGAAGCCTGGTCCATCGCCAGGAGAACCCAAGCCGGCATCGAACTGAGAAAGTCGAGTTGAGAAAGTCGAACTGAGGAAGCAATCCATTGGGTCTCCAGGTGACCCAGATGACTCCATGGGGCCAAGCTCCCGCACGAACCTTGCTCTGATCGGGTTGTGTTGAACAAGCTCCACAACGCTCCAGTGAACGGCGCGGAGCCGGATGGATCATCAAGTTGGCCCTTGACTTAGCGGCTCGCCCAATCCTTTTCACAGCAATCGATCTCGAACGATTGACGGGCTTGGAGCGTGGCTCAGGCGAGAGCAGCTTGAGACCGTTTTGGGCGTTGAGGTGGGGCGATTGGCGACGTTTCGCCTGGAGCCGCTCAGGCCTGCCAGCTTCCTAAAGCAGAAACTCACTGGCCCGGCCCGCCGGCAGCTCCAGGGGCAGGGAGAGGGCCTTGCCCAGCCTGGGCTTGTCCCGGGTGGTCTCCAACCACTGGCGCACCTGATCGGCGACCCCCAGCCCATTGAGGGTGCCCACCAGCTCCTCCAATGCGGCGACGTAGGCCTCGGCAGTGAGCGGGAACGACTGCTGCTCGAGATA
>CALPMR020000173.1 GCA_943324725.2 Bordetella parapertussis
CGAGGGCCTCCGCCACGGCGGTTTTCTGACTGGCGGCCAGCTCCAGGCCCAGCCGTTGCTCCACCCAGGTGATGGCCTTGGCGGCGTCGATGGCCCCCCAGGGGGCTCTCCCATGGCCCAGCTCCAGCATTGCCTCGGCGATGCGGCGTTCATCGCGGTGCAAATGGGCCAGGAAGATGGCGGCCTCGCCCGCCAGGCTGTCCGCCACCACCGAACCCTCGCTGAGTTCGAGATCAAGGGCGGACTGGATCACGGTGGGTTCGAGGGGAACCCGGTTGGCGGGGCCTTCTCGATCGGCAGGTTGCTTTGCTGTCGTGCCGCCTGGCTCGCCTGTCTGGTCAGAATCCTTTGTTGAATTTTGTCCAGCTGGTGGCGATGCTGCTGGGCGTTGCACCGACAGCAGCTCACCAGCGAGCTTGAGCAACTCGGCGGTCGGCAGCCCGCAGTGGCCATCGCCGGTGGCCTCCAGCAAGGCGTAATTGATGCCGGCCCGCAGGCGGATCATGGCGTCCGGGGCGATCCCGAGCCGGGCGGCGATCGCATCGGCGGTGCGGAAGCCGATGCCGCGGATGTCGCGGGCCAGGCGATAGGGGTTCTCCACCATCACCTGCACGGCGTCATTGCCGTAGGTCTTGAAGATCCGCACCGCCCGCGCTGTGCCGACGCCATGGCTGTGGAGAAACACCATGATTTCGCGCACCACCTTCTGATCGGCCCAGGCAGTGGCGATCCGGCCGGCGCGGACCTGACCGATGCCCGGCACCTCCCGCAGGCGTTCGGGGGCCTGTTCGATCACCTCGAACACCTGGGCCCCGAACACCGCCACCAGCTTGCTGGCATAGATCGGGCCGATGCCGCGGATCATCCCCGAGCCCAGGTACTTTTCGATTCCCTCAGCGCTGGTGGGCGCTGAAGCGCGCAGGAACGAGGCCTTGAACTGCTGGCCATGCTCGCGGCTGTTCACCCAGCTGCCGCTCAGCGTCACCCATTCGCCGGCGCTGATCTCGGCGGCGTGGCCCACCACCGTGACCAGTTCGCGATGGCCGCGGGCCTTGATGCGCAACACGCAGAAGCCGTTGCTGGGGTTGTGGTAAGTGACGCGTTCGATTGAGCCGGCCAGCACTTCGGTCGGTTGGCCCGATTGTTCCTCTGCCTTGGGGTGATCAGCTGCTGGGGCCATGGCGCTGATCCGATTTGAACGGCATTGGGGGCTGGCTTCGGCCTGGCCGCAGTCGACGATGGCAGGCCGCTGGGGCCTCGGCTGGACGCCAAAACCGTTCTCACCACTTGAGTCAGTCTTAGTCTAGGATTCCTCAGAACGGGTTCACTTGATATTGAGGTCGGTGGTCATCAATGGGTTGTGAATCCAGTCCCTTGTCGATCCAGCCGTCGCCGTCCACACTCGCATCAAGAGTCAGCTACGACCCTTGGTCGATCAACGATCAGCTATATCCAGCTGCAGACCAGGAAAAGCGCCTGCTTCATTTGCACGAGCGGCTGATTGAGCGCTCTGCTCATTATATTGGATTTCCTAACAGCAGAATTTTTGACTGCAAAGCTCTCGCTGGCTTTCTGAAGTTTAACATTAATAATATTGGTGATCCCTGGCATCCAAACTCCGGCATCAACACCTGCGATTTTGAGCGGGAAGTTTTGGCGTTCTTTGCCAAAATTTTCCATCTGGACTTGAATCAGGGTTGGGGCTATATCACCAATGGTGGTACGGAAAGTAATATGTATGCCATCGCTCGTGGACGGGATACTTACCCTGATGCCGAGTTGATCTTCTCGGAGGAATCCCATTACTCCTTCACGAAGATTGCCCATCTGTTGCGCATGCCCCATTCTGTTGTCCCTTGCCATGCTGATGGCAAGCTGAATCTGGAGGCCTTCGCTTCAAAGATCAAGGCTCTCAACGGCAAGCCCTGTGTCATTAATCTCAGCGTCGGAACCACCTTCCACGGTGCGATTGAATCGCCAGTTGAGGTGCTCAACATTTTGGAACGCCAGGGCTGCAAGGAGTATTACCTTCATATTGATGCGGCTCTCTACGGTCCGATGCTGCCCTTCATCGAAGGAGCTCCAAGTTTTGATTTCCAATTGCCAATTCATAGCCTTTCCTTCTCCGGCCATAAGTTCCTGGGGACGCCGATTCCCTGTGGCCTGGTGTTCTGTGATCGCAAGCAGGTTCGCAATTTTGGTAGCTGCGCCGAATATGTGGGCTCAGTGGATACAACCCTTTCCGGATCCAGGGATGGATTTTCGACCCTCATTCTGTGGTATCTCATCAGCCGGCTGCAACGGGCTGGCCTGAAGGCATTGGCTCAGGAATCACTGAACCTGGCGGAGGCTGCCGTGCTCTGGCTTCAGGAGGCCGGAATTGACTGCATCCACCATCGCTTTGGCAACATCATTGTGTTCCCGAGGCCCAGCGTCAATTTGGCCAGAAAATGGCAACTGGCTACCCGCGGCGATTTGGCCCATATCGTGACTTTACCAGGCGTTACGGCAGTGATGCTGAAAACTTTCATCACTGAATTGGTGGCCGACCTGAAAAAATGAGTAAGCTTGACCCCAGGAATTTCGTGGGGACCAGCGTTGTCGATCCAAGCTTTGCCCTGGCTGGCGCTATTGCGTTGATTGCCATCGTGCCAAGTCCATTCCCTCTAAATCCATAAAATCAGGATCATCCTTGATGTCACTATCGCGTACCTGGCTTCGGCAATTCAAGAGTCCTGCGGCCCAGGGAATTTTGTTTGCGGTTCTTTGGCTTGCGGTCACTAATTTAACAATTTATTTTATTTATTTGCGTGCCGTGGAGGCAGTCAAGGAAGAAATCCGCGCCGGTCTGCTGCGAAACGTCAGTGCCGCGGCCACGATCATCGATGGTGACCAGCACAAGCGGTTCAAGTCAAAGGCATCAAGGACCGACCCTGCATATAGCTATCTGACCCAGCGGCTTGAGGCCCTGCGCAAGGCATCCAAAGATGTCCGCTATCTTTATACAAACATAATTGATTCGGGCAAGGTTTATTTTATTGTCAATGGCAGTCCCCAGAACGACAACAACAAGGATGGCCGTCCTGACGAGGCCCCTCAGCTGATGGATCCCTACCCTGATGCTGGCAAGGCCCTGCTGGAGGCCCTGACAAAGCACAAGGCGACGGTGGATCAGGAACCCTATACCGATGTGTGGGGAACTTTCTATAGTGCTTATGCTCCATTTTATGACTCAAAGGGAAGTTTCGTCGGCACCCTGGGTATGGATCTGGAGCTGGTGACGCTGCAGGCCCGTCTGGTCCCGATTGGGGTGGCTGCCCAGCGAGCTGCCTTCACTTCTGGAATTCTGGCCGTGCTGTTTGGTACGAGTGTCTGGTATTTCCGCCGTACGAACAAAAGCCTGCTGCAAGGTCGGCGCCAGGCTGAATCCGAACTCGACGTCATCACGTCCGGTCGCAGCCAGGATCGCAGAGCCGCCGCCATGCAATTGGCGGCTGTGGCCGAAAGGCTCGCAGATCAAGGCTCCGGTGTCATGGCTGACAGCTCCCGCTCAACAGCAGCTGCGCCAGGTTATGGACAGGCTCTGCAGCAATACGCCCAGGCCAGGCTCAGGCAAGCGCCTGTGGAGATGGCCAACTTTGAACTCGCCTCAGTGCTTGAGGCTGCATTCCAGAGTGAGTCCCCGCAGCCGATTCATTTGAAGATCAATCGCAACGTGCCCAAGCTCCTTTGTGGTTCAGTCGATCATTTCCGCGACAACCTGACGACCTTGGCGACCCATCCCTTCGCCAGGGCAAACCTGGGCATTCTGGAGGATGTCGACGTTGACATTGAAAACGAATCTCTGAATGCTCTGGATCTTGTGATCACGCTTGGTTTTCAGGCTGAAAAGGAGACGCATGCCCTGAGGATCTCCAGCCCCACCGTCAATGAGGCCTCCACCTATGCCGTCTTCTCGATCACAGGCATTGAGAGCCAGGTGCTGACCCTGGTCCTAGGTAATACCGTCGATACCACAGATAAAGACGCCACTATTTCCGATTTCAGCCTTGAGTATTCCAGCGATGGCGGCAAGGATTGGTTCTCGTATTCCTGGGATGGCACGACCGGAAATCGACCGATTATCCCGGCTGAGGGAGCCCTTCTTGTTCGTGTCGACATCTCCAGCGAGCAGGACGAGATTTTTGAAGAAGCTGAAACGTTCACACTCAAAGCCATAGCCGATGGCGGCGAAGCTGCAATTGGCATCGGCACGATCAAGGATGACGGTACTGGCACCATTTACAACGCAGACGGTACGGTGAATAACAGTGCCTTGAAGAACGATGATCGGGCTCTTGATGCCAAGAGAACCAAGTTGGCTGAGATCCTTGAGGAGCCTGATATGGTCAGTCATGTCAGCGATGAACAGCGACTTACCTTTGCCGCAAGTTGCGAGGAAGTCCGCGCAGTTTCCGGCTCGATTCGTTTCGAGCATCCCGAGGATTCAAGGCATCAACTGATTGTTACGATTCCATTCAAAAAATACATCGAGAGCTGATCCGTGAATCTCGCTAAAACGCAATCTGAACGTTGGGTTCCTTTTGTGGTGGTGGGACTGATTGTGGCCACTGCGATCGTCCAGGCAGCCGTCGGCTTCAACACCGTGCTGTTCCCTGTTCGACTAGAGGATTATGGATTCAGTAAGAGCCTGATCGGTATATGCCTCTCATTTGAGGTGGCTTCTGTTTTGGTGATTGTTGGTTCCATTAATAGCATTATCTTCCGACTTGGCCTGGTTGGCACCGTATCGCTGGCCACTGGTGGGCGCCTGCTGATGCTGTTGATATTGTCGCAAACTCATAGTTTTCCACTGTGGTGTTTGAGTATATTTGGTTTTGGGCTGTCAACCTACGTTATTCTAATCGCTTTGCAGACCTGGATCAATGGAGTGCCGCTGCAGCGATATCGAGGTTTGGTGATCGGTTGCTTCAGTTCGGCCCTCTCTTTGGGGACAGCCAGTGGCCCCATTGTTCTCAATATGGTTGGAGTTGGCGGTGGTCCCAGGCCCTTTCAGGTCAGCATGGGTATCGTTGCCCTGAGCTTTCTGGTAGTGCTGCCGCTGCTTCGGTTTGCGCCTGTGATCAGCACGCAACCGCGCCTCAGGCTTCGCTATGTGATCCGCATGGCCCCGGTGCCGATGATGTCGTCCCTGGTGGGAGGTGTCACCTTTTTCGGGCTACCAGCTTTTCTCACCTTGTACGGGATGATGAATGGTCTTTCCGTCGAGCGTGCAGCCTTGTTGCTCACGGCTTTTATGGTGGGTTCTGTAACTCTCGGCCTTGTGGTTTCCGCCCTCTCTGATCACGTCAACAGGACCCTGTTGATTGTGTCTTGTGTGCTGGTGGGAGTTGTCTGCGCTGTTTACCTTCCCCTGGGCATTTACAACTATCCGATTGCTCTTGGACTTCTGTATGTCTGGGGAGGTGCGGCTGGCGGCATCTATGCCACTGGCCTGGCCACGGTTGGTCATCTTTTCCGCCAGGAAGATCAGGTTTCCGCCAATGTTGCCTACTCCATCATGGATAACCTTGGTGGTGTTCTGGCTGTGATTCTGATTGGTTTTCTGATGGGTGCCGGCATTGCCGATGGCATTGTCTATGTAACCGTTTTGACCGCACTTGTCTATTTTATTTACTGTTTGTCCCAGCTTCGTGCTGAATAAGTAGTCAATCAAAATCTGCGCTCTCGCCAGTTCCACCCAGTCATGATTCAGCCCGTTGATCGAAAACGCTTGCAGCGCTCGTATCGCAAGCCCTGGAATAGCGCAGCTTTGCTGTTAGCCCTGCTTTCGATCCTGCTGTTGGCCCTTGCGGTGTTCTCTGTTGATAATCGTCCAAGCAGTACGGGCGATTATCTCGAGTTGACCTCTGTAGCCCCCTCGAATCGGGATCTCAGTCGAGGTACGGGGGATTTGTTGAATCGGGGCAGGTCGCCGAATCCTCGCGAGTTGCAACTTGATCGCAAGCGACTTGATGCCACGCCGATGAAGATATCGGTGGGCATCTATGCGATGAATAATTATGGTATTGACCCTCAGGTGCCCTCTTTTGACAGTACGGGCTATATGTGGTTTAAGTGGGGCGATGAATTGCAGCAATATCTGCAAAAAACTGGCCTGGAGATCTGGAAGGTCATGACACCGGTTAACTTGATGGATATTCCTCAATCCGCTGATACGGTTCTCGTGCCTACCGGTACAGACAAGCCCATTAAAATGAAGGACGGCACGTGGTATCAGACCGTCGCCTACAAGGGGAAGTTCTATATTGATCGTAAGGATTTCCGTCGCCATCCATTCACAAGACTCAGCCTGCCGATCATGATGGAGGCGGATGATATTCTGCTAAGTTATGGCAGTTTTCGTATCATCCCTGACTTGCAAGGCAGTGGAATCGGTCAATACATTGACGCCAATACTGGCTGGGTCAATCTGGGTTGGTCCATGGCGGAATATAAACATCATTATGATACTGATTTTGGTTTTGGCGAGGGCGCATCTGACTACAGTCAGATTGTGTTTGACGTGAAATACGCCTCTGA
>CALPMR020000174.1 GCA_943324725.2 Bordetella parapertussis
AGGGCTGGCCGGAGCGGGTGCGCACCATGCAGGCCAACTGGATCGGCCGCTCCCACGGCGCCGAGCTCACCTTCGAGGTGGTCGATGCCGCTGGTGCCGCCACGGGCCAGCAGATCCAGGTGTTCACCACTCGCCCCGACACGCTCTACGGCGTCAGCTATGTGGTGCTGGCCCCCGAGCATCCGCTGGTGGTGAGCCTGACGAGCGCCGAGCAGGAGCTGCCGGTGACCGCCTTCATCGATCTGGTCGGGCGCCAGAGCGAGCAGGAACGCACCGCCGAAGACAGCCCCAAACGGGGGATCCCGATCGGCGCCCGGGTCCGCAATCCAGCCAACGGCGCGCTGCTGCCCCTGTGGATCGCCGACTATGTGCTCGCCGATTACGGCACCGGCGCGGTGATGGGTGTGCCGGCCCATGACCAGCGTGACTTCGTCTTCGCCCGCCAGTACGAACTGCCGGTGCAGCAGGTGATCATCCCGGAGGGATCGGATGAACACGCCTACGAGGGCGGCGCCTGGACGACGAAGGGGGTGCTGATACACTCCGGCCCCTACAACGGGCTCAGCTCCACTGAGGCCGCGGCGGCGATCATCGCCGCCGCCGAAGCCGGCGGCTGGGGCCGGGGCCGGGTGCAATACCGCCTGCGCGACTGGCTGATCTCACGCCAGCGCTACTGGGGTTGTCCGATTCCGGTGATCCACTGCGACAGCTGCGGCGTCGTGCCGGTGCCCGCCGAACAGCTGCCGGTGGAGCTGCCCAAGGGCATCGAGCTGGCCGCCAAGGGGGGCTCGCCTCTGGCCCAGCTGGAGAGCTGGGTGGCCGTGGCCTGCCCCTGCTGCGGCAAGCCGGCCCGGCGCGAGACCGACACCATGGACACCTTCATGTGCTCCTCCTGGTATTACCTGCGCTACAGCGATCCCCATAACAGCGACCGTCCCTTCAGCCGCGAGGCGGTGGATCGCTGGTTGCCGGTGGATCAGTACGTGGGCGGCATTGAGCACGCCATCCTGCATCTGCTCTATTCGCGCTTCTTCACCAAAGTGCTGCGGGATCGCGGCCTGCTGGGTTTCGACGAGCCCTTCCAGCGCCTGCTGACCCAGGGGATGGTGCAGGGGATCACCTACAAGAATCCCCACAGCGGTAAGTACATCGCGCCAGCCGATGTGGCCGACCCCAGTGATCCCCGCGATCCGATCAGCGGCGAGGTGCTGGACACCTTCTACGAGAAGATGTCGAAGTCGAAGTACAACGGCGTCGATCCAGCCCTGGTGATCGATCGCTACGGCGCCGACACCGCCCGCATGTTCATCCTGTTCAAGGCCCCGCCTGAGAAGGATCTCGAATGGGATGACGCCGACGTCGAGGGCCAGTACCGCTTCCTGCAGCGGCTGTGGCGCCTGGTGGACAGCGCGATCGAACGGGGTCTGCTGCTCAGCCCGCGCAGTGCTGGCTACCTGCTGGAGCCGGGTGACGTCCCGGCCGGCGGCAGCGATCAGGAGCTGCGGCGGGCGGTGCACACCGCGATCGCCGCCATCAGCGAAGACCTCGACGGCGACTACCAGTTCAACACCGCCGTCTCCGAGCTGATGAAGCTCAGCAATGCGATGGCCAGCCAGCTGGAGGCCGCCAGTGAACCCGTGGCCCTCGAAGCCCTGGCCGTGCTGCTGGTGCTGCTGGCGCCCTTCGCCCCCCACCTGGCCGACGAGCTCTGGCAGCGGCTCGGTGCCAACCCCGACGGTCTCAACAGCGTCCATCGCCAGCGCTGGCCAAAGGCCGATGCCGCCGCCCTGAAGCGCGACACCGTCACCGTGGTGATCCAGGTGAAGGGCAAGGTGCGCGGCCAGCTGGAGGTGCCGGCCGATGCCGATGCGGCCAGCCTCGAGCAGCTGGCCCTGGCCAGTGATGTGGCCGTCAAATGGCTGGAAGGTCAGCCGCCGCGCCGGGTGATCGTCGTCCCCGGCAAGCTGGTCAACCTGGTGCCCTGACCACCTCGAGGCTGCCGGGGTTGCCCCAGTCGCCGCTGAGCTGATAGCCGCGGGAATTGCCGCCGAGATGGCGCAGGGCCCAGAAGATCGGTTCGGGGCTGGCCAGTTCCAGCTCCCGGGCGATCGCCTCGAGGTTGCGGGGCTGGCCATCGGCCAGCAGCGTTTCGAGCCGGACCTGCAGGGCCAGCACCTCGGAGGCCGCCTTCTTGCCGGCTTCGACGCCAGGCTGGTGATAGGCGTTGACGTTGATCAGTTCGCCGTAGAGCCCGACAGCCCGCTCGAACAGGGCCACCAGGCCCCCGAGGCTGCGGGCGTCGAAGCGCCGCACCGTGATCGTCAGGTTCTGACGATCACCCTCGGTGAGGGCCGAGCGGGTGCCCTGCAGGAAGCCGCAGAGAAAATCGCCGGGCCGCTCGCCGTTGATCGGGCCGATGTCGGCCGGATCGTCGAGGGCTTCGATGAAGGTGACGAAGAAGTTGTCGAGGCCGTCACGCAGCTGCTGCACGTAGGCGTGCTGATCGGTGGATCCCTTGTTGCCGTAGACCGCCAGACCCTGGTGCACCACCTGGCCGCTGCGGTCGTGCTTCTTGCCCAAGGACTCCATCACCAGCTGCTGCAGGTAGCGGCTGAACACCTCGAGCCGGTCCCGGTAGGGCAACACCACCATGTCGCGACGGCCCTGGCCGCCGCCGGCGGCATGCCAGGCCGCCGCCAGCAGCGCCGCGGGGTTGTGGCGCACCTCGGTGCGGCGGGTGAGCCGGTCCATGGCGGCGGCACCGTCGAGGAAGGCGTGCAGATCGGCACCGATCAGGGCCGCGGGCAGCAGGCCGACGGCGCTGGTGATGCTGGTGCGCCCGCCGACCCAATCGAACATGTCGAAGCGGCGCAGCCACTGCTCCGCCTGGGCCTGCTTGTCCAGGTGGCTGTCCAGCATCGTCACGGCCACCGCCTGGGCGGCCCAGACGCCGCCGGCGGCCTCCAGCCGGGCGCGGGACTGGGCCATGCCCAGATGGGGCTCCGGCGTGCCACCGGATTTGCTGACGACGACCACCAGCGTGCGGCGCAGCCGCTCACCGAGACCGCCGAGGACGACGCTGATGCCCTGGGGGTCAACGTTGTCGATGAAGTGGAAGGGCAGGCCGCTGCCCTGCGTCTGCAGGGCCCGCACGATCAGCAAAGGGCCGAGGCCGGAGCCGCCGATGCCGATCCAGAGCACATCGCTGAACGGTTCACCGCCTGGTGAACGGATCTCGCCGGCGAGAACGGCCTGGCCGAAGGAGGCGAGACGATCGATCTCGAGCCGGATGTGATCGGCGCTGGCAGCATCGGGGGCCAGCTCGGGAGCCCGCAGCCAGTAGTGACCCACCTGGCGCTGCTCGTCGCCGTTGGCGATCGCACCGGCTTCGAGCGCGGCCATCGCCTCGAAGGCCTGCTGAAAACCAGGCTCAAGGCCGTCAAAATCAGGCTGGGACAGGGCCATCCGGCTGACATCGAGCCAGAAGCCGAGGTCTTCGTCGTACCAGAGCAGCTCGGAAAAGCGTGCCCAGAGGCTGGCTTGATCGTGGCCGTCGAACGGCGGAAGCGAGGTCATGGCTCCTTGGACGCCGCACTTAGCCTCGGAACCGTATCCAGTCCGCCTGCGTTCCGGCAAGCGGTTGGCACGCTTCGCGGCATGGACGCCACCGTGTGTGGGCCAGCGCACAGACCGATCCCAGCCACAACGGGCCGATCCGGTGGAGATCCTTAACTGTTCAACGAACCATTTCGATTACCCTGCCTCCATGGGCAGTCCTGATAACAAGGCCAGTGTGTCGAGGCTGGGCCTTGGCCTGATCGGCTGCGGGCTCGTTCTGGCGATGTTGGTGTCCCAGCGGCAGCGCTGGTCACTGGCCCAGCGGCCGGTGTTGTTCAGTGACCCGGCCTTGATCGGCAGCCTGGCCAGCAACGGCGCCGACCCCAAAGGCCTGATCAACGAGGGCCAAAGGCCCGATCCGCTCGATTTCTCCGAGGCTGAACTGCGTGATCTGAACCGGCGCTTCGGCGTTCACGGACCCCAGCCCAAGCTGGCCCAGCTGTTCACCGAGGGGCTCGATCAACTGCAGCCCCTGCGCGTTCACACCCTCTCGCGGATCGAGGAACTGCAGCCGATCATCCTGTCCGAATGCCGCCAGCATCACATCAATCCGATGCTGGTGGCGGCGGTGCTGTTCGATGAACTGCAGCATGCCAAACCGGGCGAAGACGCTCCGCTGGTGGCTGAATCCGGCCTGTTCCACACCCACGGGCCCGCCCAGCTCGGCATCGGTGAAATGCAGAAGCAGGGCTTGCTGAGCCCGAACCCCACCCCTGAGCAGATCAATGAGGCGCGGCTGCACCTGCTCGATCCAGACCGCAACGTTCAGGTGTTGGTGGGCAAGTTCGCCCGGCTCAGCAAGGCGCTCTCCCTGCCCCGGAACCAGCTGCTGATCGCCAGTGGTTCCCCCCGCGATGCCAAGGCCCTGGCCACCCTGGCCTACCTGCACAACGGCAAGCTCGATTACCCCGGTCGCATCCTGCGCTACATGCAGGATCCGGCGCTGCACGGCGTCATCTACGGCAGCCGCACCTCCCCCTCCAGTCAGCTGATCTAGCCGTCCGCTTCGGCAGGCTCACTCAAGCCTGCACAGCCAGCCCCGAGCCGCCGCCGCTCAGCATTCGACCCCCAGGGCCACCAGGCGCTGTTCCAGCTCCTGCCAGTCGAAGCTGCGGGGGTCGGAGCGCTCACCGCCCAGGTCGACATGGCGATGGGTGGTGATGTTGGCGGCAGGAATCCGGAAGCGCCGCATCCAGTCGGCCAGCACCAGGGCGGCGGCGTCGTATTGGGCCTCGGTGTAGCCACTGTGACCATCGGCCTGGTTTTCGCCGTCCATCGGCGTCTCCAGGCTCAGATGCAGGGCGAAGTTGTTGATCGAGCCACCCACCTTGGGGTTGGTGATCACCCAGACGCCATTGAAGGCTGAATAGCCGGCACCGAAGGCCCGCTTGACCGGATCGACCACCTGGACGATCTGTCCCTGCTGACCGATCAGGGTGTGATAACTGACCTGGTCGTCGTCGTTGGCATGGGGCGTGATGAAGGTGTTGATGGCTGAATCGAGGCCATAGACGGTTTCATGCAGCACGATCACCCGGGGGGTGGGATCGATCCGATTGCCGAACACATCGCGGCGGAAGCGATCGCCGTAGTTGCTGGGATCGGTGGGAATCCGCTGGATGTGTTGCGCCAGGGTGTTGCGTTCCTGCCAGAGACGCTGCTGCAACTGGGGATCGACGGCAGCACAGGCCTGGACCAGCGGCGAGGTCCAGCGCAGCGGGGCCGGCGGTTTCGGCGCCAGGCGGGGCACCTGCCTGGTGGCGGGCGACAGGCGCACCTCCTCGAGCAGATCCAGCAGGGAGGAGCTGCCGCCATTGGTGTTGGCCGTAGCCAGCAGATCGCGGGCGAACCAGGCCAGGCCGCCGAGGCTGAGCAGGGAGGCCCCTGCCACGGAGGTGAGCAGGGTGCGGGTGCGCGGATTCATGGTTGCAGCCGGGCCCAGCGACTGCGCCTGGCGCCGCACTCGGGCGCCGCTTCGGGATCGACCTGCAGGCTGTAGCGCTGGGGCCTGGGCGGCGCCGCCTGCAGGTGGTGCTCCCTGATCAGCTGCTGGCGGGCGATCAGCAGCCGCAGCCGCGGCGGTTCAGGGGCCGCCAGCCTGGTGACGACCGGCCAGACCTCCAGTCGGCTGAGGCGCTGGCCATCGACGGCGAGCAGCTCATCCCCCACCTCCAGCCCCGCCAGCTGGGCCGGGCTGTGGCGCTCCACCCGCCGCAGCCGCAGGCTGCGATCCTCGCCCTGCTCCAGCTGCAGGCCCGTGAACCAGGTGTCACCGGGTTCAGCCACGACACGCAATCCCAGATCCGCCAGATACACCTCGATCGGGGGATCTTCGGTGCTGTTGAGCCACAGCGGTAAAAGAATGGACAGATCGGGCGCAGGGCCCGCAAAGGCCCGGATCAGATCCTGCTCGCTGTAGCCGCGGCTCTGGCGGCCGAACGTGCCCCAGAGCTGCTGAAGCACGGCCCCCAGCCAGGAGCCATGGCGCCGCAGATGCAGGTCCAGAACCAGCGCCAGCACCGCACCCTTGAGGTAGTAGCTGATCTGGTTGTCGCCGGAATGGGCATCCTGGCGATAGAGCTTCACCCAGGCTTCTTCGCTGCTCTGGCGCAGGCTCTGAATCCGGCGGCCCGGGGTCAGCAGGTAGCGGCTGAGATCGCCACCGAGATCCTCGAGCAACTCCGCTTCGCTGCCCAGTCCGGCCGCCAGGGGCAGGAACTGATCCACATAACTGGTGACGCCTTCCGCGAACCAGAGCGTCGGGATCACGCTGGGGCGGTCGTAGTCGATCGGGCTGAGCTGGGCGGGTCGCAGCCGCCTCACATTCCATTGGTGCAGGTATTCATGGGCCACCAGCTGCAACAGCTTGCGGCGCCCCTCCGGCCGGGCCAGGGCCTGACGGCCATAGAGCAGCACGGTGCTGTCGTTATGTTCAAGACCGC
>CALPMR020000175.1 GCA_943324725.2 Bordetella parapertussis
CACGTCGAAGCGGAGCTGAGCCGGCTGCAGGGCGATCTCGCCGGCCGGGTGGCCCTGCTCGGCCTCTGCAGCAACAGCCTCCTCACCCATCCCCAGGACGGCCTCAAGGGCATGGCGGCCCAGGCCGCGGCCCGGGGCTGGACCTTTCCCTATCGGCTCGATCCCGACCAGGCGATCGCCAGGGCCTTCCGGGCCGCCTGCACCCCCGATCCTTTCCTGTTCGATGCCGACCACCGGCTGGTGTACCGGGGCCAGCTCGATGACAGCCGCCCCGGCCATCCGTTGGCGAGCGACGGCCGCGATCTGCGGGCCGCCGTGGCCGCCATGCTGGCCGGGGATCCGGTACCGGCGGAGCAGAAGCCCTCGATCGGCTGCAACATCAAGTGGCATCCCGGCCAGGAACCGCCATCTCTGGGTTGATCGGCTGGGTTGATCGGCTGGGCTGATCAGCGGGGTTGAATCGCTGGACTGAAGCTGCTGGCGGCTGCACTGCGCTGGCGGAAGCTGGACCCAGCAGGGTTCAGGCTGCGCGTTCTCGAATCCTGACCCCGGATTAAGGTGGCCGCCATGCAAGTGCCCCCCTTCAGCCTCGGTGAGCAGCTGCGGCAGCTCGGTGATGCCCTCGACAGCGCCGTCCTCGAGGTGTTGCGGAGCGGCCAATACATCGGTGGCGCCACCATCGGCCGTTTCGAGCACGACTTCGCCTCCAGCTGCGCCGTACCCCATGCGATCGGCTGCAACAGCGGCACCGATGCCCTGATCCTGGCCCTGCGCGGCCTGGGCATCGGTGCCGGCGATGAGGTGATCACCTCCTCGTTCAGCTTCTTCGCCACCGCCGAAGCGATCAGCGCCGTGGGCGCCACACCGGTGTTTGTGGATGTCGAGGACGACACCTATCTGATCGCCCTGGATCTCATCGAAGCCGCCATCACCCCGGCCACCAAAGCACTGCTGCCGGTGCATCTGTTCGGCCGCCCGGTGGACATGGAGCGCCTCTGTGCCATCGCCGCCGCCCATGAGCTGCTGGTGATCGAGGACTGCGCCCAGGCCACCGGCGCCCACTGGGCCGGCCGGCCGGTGGGCAGCTGGGGTGATGCCGGCTGCTTCAGCTTTTTCCCCACCAAGAACCTCGGCGCCGCCGGGGATGGTGGCGCCGTCACCTGCCGTGATTCCGAGCTGGCCCAGCGGATCAGGGAGCTGGCGGTGCATGGCATGCCCCGGCGCTATCTGCACACCGAGCTCGGCTACAACAGCCGCCTCGACGCCATCCAGGCGGCGGTGCTGAATGTCAAGTTGCCCCATCTGCCGGCCTGGGTGGAGCGGCGCCGGGCAATCGCCGAGCGCTATCAGCGGGAACTCGTCGATCTGGCCGGCGTGCTGCTGCCCGCCAGGGGCGACAACGGCCACAGCTGGAATCAATTCGTGGTGCGGGTGCCCCTCTGCCCGACACGTTCAGCCGCCTGCGCCGGCAGCTGCACCCCCTCCGCCGACAGCGCTGGTTTCGGCCTGCCGGAGGCCTGCTGCCGCGACTGGCTCAAGCAGCAACTCCAGGAGCTGGGGGTCAGCACAATCATCTACTACCCGATTCCGATCCATCGCCAGCCGGCCTACGACGATCTCGGCTACGGCCCCGGCAGCCTGCCGGTCACCGAGCGGCTCTGCAGCGAGGTGCTCAGCCTGCCGATCTTCCCCGAGCTCAGCGGCGAGCAGCAGGAGCAGGTGATCCGGGTGTTGCGGCAGCTGGTCAACAGCCCGGCCGGCGTGGCCGCCTGAAGGTTGGTCCGCTCACGCCACGCCGCTCAGGCGCCTCGATTCAGTTCCGCGGTAGGGAGGCATAAAGCGCCTTGAAGCGCGCCTGCTGCTCCTTGTGCTGCACGATCAGCTCGGGGTAGCCGCGCCGTTCCAGGGGAGCGATCTCGCCGCTGATCAGATCCCGCGTCGCCACATGGCGCAGCTCCGGCAGCCAGGTGCGGATGTAGCTGGCTTCGGGATCGAACTTGCTGGCCTGGGTGGCGGGGTTGAAGATGCGCAGCGGCTTGGGATCCATGCCGCTGCTGGCGCTCCACTGCCAGCCGCCGTTGTTGGCGGCCAGATCGCCATCCACCAGATGGGCCATGAAGTGCTGTTCGCCCAGGCGCCAGTCGCAGATCAGATCCTTGACCAGATAGGAGGCGACGATCATGCGGCAGCGGTTGTGCATCCAGCCGCTGGCGCTCAGCTGGCGCATGGCGGCATCGATGATCGGCATGCCGGTGAGGCCCGTCTGCCAGGCCTCCAGTCGCTGCGGGTCGTTTTGCCAGGGAAAATGGCGCCACTGGGGCCGGTAGGGGCCGTCGGCGAGTTCGGGGAAGTGGAGCAGGGCCTGCTGGTAGAACTCGCGCCAGGCCAGCTCCTGCTCCCAGACCGTGATCGAGGCCAGGGCCTCGTCGCTGCGGGCCAGCTGCCGGGCCTGCTGGGCGGCTCCCCAGGCCTGGCGCGGGCTGAGCGTGCCCAGGGCCAGGGCGGCCGAGAGGGCGGAGGTGCCGGCCTCACTGGGGATGTTGCGGCCTGGTTCGTAGGCATTGATCGGGCTGCGTTCGCCGTCGCAGAACGCCTCCAGCTGGGCCAGGGCCGCCGCCTCACCGGGCCGGCAGGGGCAGAGAGCGGCGCCTGCGAAGGGTTGCTGGAGCGCAGCGAGGACAGCCTGGCTGGAGTCCGAGGGCCGGCCGGCCGCGGCGAGCCCGCCCAGCTGGGTCTCCGGGGGCACCGCCTCCAGCCGCGGCAGGCTCTGCCACAGCTCCGGTCGAGGCAGGGCGGCTGGATCCAGGTCCAGCAGATCCCGGGGCGCCGGCCGCTGATCCAGCTCGCCGGCGGCGGCGCGGCGCTCCAGCTGGCCGCGCCAATTGCGCAGGAAGGGGCCGTAGACCCGGTAGGGATCGCCGCCGCCGGTGCGCAGCAGCTCGGGGGGCACCAGCAGCTGATCCCAGTCCACCAATACCTTGACGCCATCGCTCTGGAGAGCCGCCGCCACCTGCCGGTCGCGCTGCCGCTCAGCGGGCTCGACGCCGCGGTTCCAGGCCACCACCGCCGCGCCGCTGGCGCTCGCCAGGCGCGGCAGCAGCGCCACCGGATCGCCCTGCAGCAGCACCAGCCGGCTGCCGGCATCCCGCCAGCGCTCGCTCAACTCCCGCAGGCTCTCGCGCAGAAACCAGCGCCGGGCCGGCGCCATGGTGGCCGCCTGCAGCTCCGCCGGATCGAGCACCACCACCCCGGTCAGCGCCCTGGTGGCTGCGGCGGCGGCCGCCAGGCCGAGGTTGTCGGCCAGGCGCAGATCACGGCGATGCCAGAACAGCCAGCGCTCAGGACTCATGGGGGTTAAAGGGCGCGAGGAAGGGTGAAGGAGGGCGGCCGCGCAGCCGGGGCTGCTGGCGTCCAGCGGCTGCCCGGGATACCGGCTGTCAGGTGCTGGCTGGTGGGGCCATCGCGCCGGGGTGCGTTGGGGGCGATGCAGGAGCGATTCTCGGCTGCAGCGCCTCAGGCGGCTGCTGAACAACGCCCCTGGCGTGCCTCGATCGCAGACTTGAGCCTTGCAACCGGAGGCTTGAGCCTTGCAACCGCATCGCTGCCCCTGACTCGAGCGGATCGATCGAGCGGATTCAGCAGTGGCAGAGGCTGAGGGGGCGGGAAGTGGTTCAAAACGCTCAGAGCCCCAGCAGCTGCCTGGCCCGGAACCAGGCCGCCAGGCTCTTGCCGTCGAGGTATTCATCGCCGCTGGCCAGAGCGGCATCGAGCTCGGCTGGCTGCAGCAGCAGCACCTCCAGATCCTCGTCGTCATCGCCGGCTGGCTGTTCCGCCAGGGCCGTGAGCTCGCGGGCCAGAAACAGATGGATCACCTCATCGGAATAGCCGGGGCAGGGCAGCATCGTCCCGAGCGGATCCCAGCGGCTGGCGCTGTAGCCGGCCTCCTCCTGCAGCTCCCGCTGCATGGTGCTGAGCGGATCTTCGCCCTCGTCGAGGGTGCCGGCCGGGAACTCGAGGATGCGGGCCTCCACCGCGAAGCGGTACTGGCGCAGCAGCACGACGCGGCCGTCATCGAGCAGGGGCACCGCCAGGGAGGCACCCGGGTGGCGGATGATGCCGAACTGGCCCTCGACCCCCATCGGCAGCCGCACCCGGTTGATCTCGAAGCGGAGCTTGCGGACGTCGAGGCTGGCGGTGGTTTCCAGATGCTGGCTGGGTTCCGGGGCAGGCAGGGGCGCCATCGCGGGGGCAGATCAAAAACTGGGACCAGCTTGGCGCACAGGGCCGGTGCAGGGTGGTCCCGTTCAGGGCGCCGGCTCGGCGATCACCGGATTGTTCAGCCGGCCGATGCCCTCGATCTCCACCGCCACCCGATCGCCCGGCTGCAGCCAGCGGGGCGGATCGGCCGCCATGCCGACGCCGCTGGGGGTGCCGGTGAGGATCACGGTGCCCGGCAGCAAGGTGGTGCTGCCGCTGAGGAAGGCGATCAGGGCGGGCACATCGAAGATCATGTCGTCGGTGTTGGCGTCCTGCACCAGCCGCTCGTTGTGCCAGCCGCGCAGGCGCAACGCATTGGGATCGGGGATCGCTGCCGCCAGGGTCAGGCAGGGGCCCAGGGGGGCGAAGGTGTCGAAGCTCTTGCCGCGGCACCACTGGCCGCCGCCCAGTTCGGGGCGCTTCTGCCAGTCGCGGGCGCTGACGTCGTTGGCGCAGGTGTAGCCGAGCACGTAGGTGAGAGCTTCGGCGCGCGCCACATTGCGGCAGCGCCGGCCGATCACCACCGCCAGCTCAGCTTCGGCATCCACCTGGTGGCTGGCCAGGCTGGTGGGCAGCTCGATCGGGGCGTCGGGATGCTGCAGGGCCGAAGGCGGCTTGAGGAACAGCACCGGATGCTGCGGAATCGGTGAGCCGAACTCGGCGGCGTGGCGGCGGTAGTTGACGCCGATGCCCAGGATCGCCGCCGGCTGCAGCGGTGCCAGCAGGCGGCCGATCCGGGCCGCCTCGCCACTGGCGCGCACGCTGCCGCCGGACGCCAGGGGGTTGCCCTCGAGGCGCTCGTGGCTGCCATCGTCGTGGACCAGGGCATAGAGGACGGCGCCGTCAGGGTCGCTGTAGCGGGCGATCTTCATCGGCTGTTCCATTCAGACCCGGATTCTCCACGCAGCCTGGGCTCAGCGCACCTTGAAGGTCACGGCCATCACCGCCGTGATGTCCTTGTCCACGGTGGTGGTGTCGTAGGAGCCGCTGTTGCCGACATCGGTGGAGTTCGGCGCGGTGAGCTGGAAGGTGCCGGTGTCGGCGCTGGTGATCGGCCCGATCGAGCTGCCGGCCTCACGGGCGATGGCCCGGGCCCGCTCGGCCGCATCGCGGGTGGCCTTGGCCAGCATGTCCACCCGTTTTTCGGCCAGCCTGGTGTAGGTGAAGGCGGGCGGATTGATCGTCAGCGGCACCCCCTGACCGATCAGCTCGCCGGCGGCGGCGGCCACGCCGCGCACCTTGTCGACATCCGGGCTGCTGACCCGGATCTCCTGGCGGCTCGTCCAGCTGGTGGAGCGCAGTTCGTTGCTGCGGGGATCGCGCTGATCCTCCCGCTCCGAGCGCACCGCATCGCGCTGGATCTGATCGGCAGGGAGGCCGCGAGCCTTGAGGAAGGCCACGGTCTCGGTCACGGCGGGCTGCAGAGCCTGGTAGGAGGCCTGCTGGCTGGGGCCGGCCACGGCCACCGACACACTCCAGTCGACGTGGTCGCTGCGGATGCGCTCGGTGCTGGCGCCGGTGACCGTGATCGTGTCATTGGCGCGGCGGATGCCCTTGACCAGGATGGCGCTGGAGAGCACCATGCCCACCCCCAGCACCGCCATCGCCGCCACCAGTGGCGGGATGCGGCGCAGGTGGCTGGAGAGGCGCGTTCCAAGATCTGCTGGGATCGTCATCGCCGTCGCATCGACTGGTCCCATGCTGGTGCCGCTGATGGCGACTGGTCAGCCGTTCGCGGCAAATCGCTGCGCTGGCATGGCTTGGGCTGGGTGACGGCAGGAGCACCTCGCCCTCTGGCCTTGAACCGGCCCGCAGGGCTCCGCCAGAATCCGCCGATGCCCTGGTTCATCAAGACTGAAACCTTCAACCATCCCCACGCCGAGGTGGCCCCCCACCTGGCGGCCCATCGCGCCTGGGTGGAGCAGTTGCGTCAACAGGGGGTGCGGATCAGCAGCGGCTACCTGGTCGATGGCGACGGGCGCCCCGGCGGCGGCGGCCTGCTGCTGCTGGAGGCGGTCGACCACGCGGCCGCCGAGGCCCTGATCCGCCAGGACCCGATGCTGATCAGCGGCTGCGTGGACTGGAAGCTCCAAGGCTGGATTGGCGCCGCAGGCGATCTGGGGGTGGGCTGAGCCCAGCGCCCCTGCCCAGCACCCCTGATTGCTGCGCTCAACCGCGCTGGTGACGGCTGAGGCTGGCGGCGGAGAACAGGAAGCCTTCGGTCTGGGCGATGGCCACCAC
>CALPMR020000176.1 GCA_943324725.2 Bordetella parapertussis
ACAGCCCAGCTGTGCCGCCAGTGCTGGTTGGGCCATAGCTGTAAACGGCGCCGACGCCAACGGCGGTCGTGCTGTCGCCACTGACCACGTCGCTGCTGTAGGTGGGAGCGCCGATGTAGAGCGTGGTGCCATCAAAGGCGAGGGCGGAACCGAACTGACTGTTCTGGGCCTCGCTGCCGCCGGTCAACACCGTCACCACACCGGCACCAAGAGCATCGGGGTTGTTGAGATCGAGAATCTCAGGATTGCTATTGAGATTCTGCTGAATCCAACTGCCAGCGACGATGTAAACAGTGCCGCCGCTGTTGGTGTTGGGGGCGGAGATAATCAGTTCATCGCAACCATCGTCATCCAAGTCGGCCACCAGCATGATCCGGCCCAGATTGCCGCCCCAGCCCTCAGTGGGATCGGCCTGAATCAGCAGACCGCCGCTGCTGCTCTGAGATTTGGCATCCTGCAACAGCGGCAGGTTGGCCGCATCGGCGTTGAAGTTGCTGCGCGCCAGGGCATTCAGCCAGGTGGTTGGACTGAGGCCTACCGGAGGATTGCCGCTGCTGGGATTGGTTGGATAAAGGCCCGTGAATTGAATCCAGACCCGGCCGGCGGGATTGCTGTCGGCGCTGGGCGTGAACGGCTGGGAGATGGCCAGCCAGCCGGCGGCCGTTCCCTCGTAGCTGGTTCCCTCGTAGTTGGTGATCGTTGAGGTGTAACGCCCGGCTACCTGAGAGAGCCCGAAACCCTTGCTGGTGTTGGCCGGGTTCTGCTGGGAGCGGATCACCTCACCGCTGTCCACATACTGAAGTTGGTAGGGAGCCTGCTCGAGGATGTCGGCGCTGACGATCTGCTGGGGGTAGAGCGGATTGCTGGTAAAGCTGCTCGGATCGGGAGCGGTGCTGATCCGGGGCCCTGAGACGGGCAAGACGGCGTTGATGCCGCCAGCATTGAGCTTGGCTGAGGAGAAGGTGGAGTAGAGATTGCTTGCGGGATCGAAGAAATTGAGCGCGTAGCTGTAGAGATGGGCGTTGGCATCGAACTTGCTCTTCGGCACCAACAGCCCCACGGCTGGGGTGTTGGTGAGGAAGGTGTAAGCCAGATCGCTGCTGGTGGCCCGGGGCTGACGGCTGAGCAGGGTCTGGTCGCCGATCAGCACCTGGCTGGGATCGAGGGTGTAAGTGCTGATGATGGTGCTGGGACTGCTGCTACTCAGCAGATTCACCGTCACCGATTGCAGCTGCTGCTTGGCGGGATTGAAGCCGGCCAGAGTCCAATCAGCCGGATTGATCTGCAACAGATCGGCGTCCTGCAGCGAGGTGCTGCGGCTGCCGCTGGTCTGGGTGGCCACCGGCGCGCTGATGGGATTCAGCAGCTGGGCCGCACTCCAGCTGGTGGAGCTTTCGTCGTAGTTGGTGTAAAACGTCGCGTTTTCGGCCCCATTCGGATCGACAGAGCGGGCTTTCCAGTGCAAGTTGACCGCGCCGGTCTCCACCCCTGGCGCCGTCGACAGGCCGCCGATGTTCACCCCCAGACTGGCGAGTAGGCCGGTGGCATCGGCGCTAGTCATCACAGGCCAGTCGCCGCTGGGATTACTTGGTGTGCTGAGATCCACGCCCGAAAGCGATTGTTGATAAAGCGCCAGTTCGTCGATGGCACTGCCATTGTTGAGGTAGATCAGCAGGGCATCCTGGGCTTCCGTTGCCGGGCTGAACACATCGCTGAGGGCCGTCTGGCCCACCAGCTGGTTGTCGACATAGAGGCTGGCGCTGCCTGTGGTGAGCGCTACATCCACCGGCTGCTGATTCACCACCTGGGTCTCGATGTCCGGCAGGTAGGTGGCGACAATGTAATGCCATTTGCCATCATTAATGCTCAGCGGCGACGCGCCATTGGTCGTGGTGAGTGTGCTTAACAGGCTGGTGCTGCTGCCGACGTCGAAGACCACCTGACCCAGGCCATTGACCGAAACGGCCGTCGAATAGGTAAGAGCAAAATCGAGGCTCAGTCCGCCATAATTTTCTTGTGCATATTGGGGCGGGACGCTGCTGCTGACAGCCGAGCTGCTGGGGTTGAGGCCAAAGTTGACCTTGGCCTTGCCCGCTTTCTGCTGGTAGTCCCAGAGATTCTGAAACAGGGTCTTGAGGTTGCTGTTATTTGTATAATCAGTGCTGGCGGTTGTGAGCAGGCC
Organism: Bordetella parapertussis; assembly: GCA_943324725.2. GTDB lineage: Bacteria > Cyanobacteriota > Cyanobacteriia > PCC-6307 > Cyanobiaceae > Cyanobium. The sequence continues at coordinate 2,183 of CALPMR020000176.1, forward strand.
GCTATTCATCAGGGCCTGATCGGTGCTGACGGCGATGGTGTTGAGGCTGGAATTCGGCGCCCCATCCAGCAGGGCGGTGTCGAACTCCAGGCTGGTGGCTGGTACCTCGGCCAAGATGCCGGCGGCGCTGCCGCTTGTGCCGATCAGGGCATCGGCGGCCACCCCATAGCTGGCCAGGAAGTCGCTTACCCCTGCCAAGGTGGTGCCGGCCTGGAGATTGGTGATCTGCAGGGCGTTGCTGTACAGGCCGCTGCCGCCATTGCCGCCGAGGGCAGTGGTGTTGGTGCCATCGGCCACGACGGCCCAGGCGTAGCCATAGACCGCACCGCTGTCGGTGCCGGTGGGGATGCTGGTGATCAGGCCCCGCCCGAGGGCATCCTGGTAGCTGATCTGATCAACCACGAAGCTGGAACTCAGCAGCCAGCCCTTGGGCAGTTGTCCCTGGGTGATCGAAGGCTGGCCGAGGGCGAACAGGCCGGCACCGTTGCCATTGCCGGTTTCAGGAACGCGGGCCCAGAACTCAATCGTGTACGGGCTGCGCGCCACACCGCTAATGGGGCTGCTGGACGGCACGGCCGCCTGCGGCAGAAAGGTGTTGAGGCTGCCGACGCCGGTGCTGAGCACGCCAGTGCCATCGATGTTTTCAATCGCCGCATCGCTGTTGATCGCCAGCGCGCCGGTGACGTCAAAATCGAGGCCGGTGCTGGAGGCGCTGCTGACCGCCGCCGGCGAGTCGCCGATGCTGCCGATGTTGTAGTTGCCGACGCCGCTCTGCCCCTGGTCCATCTGCAGATAGATGTAGGGGTTGGAGGTGAGCACGGCCTGCTCGTAGGGCACGGCCACGTTCTGGCTCCAGGCGATGACCGGCTCCTGCTGCAGATTGCCGGCGGCATCCAGCATCGGCATGCTGCTGATGCTGAGATCCGCGACACCGATACCCACGGCATCGGCGGAGGCCCAGGTGATCGTCTGCGGTGTCTGGAAGCTCTGGCTGGTGGGATCAAACAGGGCCGCTTTGATCACCGTGGGGGCCTTGCCGCTCTGCGGCGTTTCAGAGAGGGGAGCCAGACCCTTGACGGCGGCGATCGAGGTTTCACTCCAGGTGAGCAGCACCTTGAGGTCATCGGGCGTGCTGCCAGGCACCAAGGCGATATCGAGATTGTCGATGATCGCGTTATCGGCGGCGATGTAGTTGAAGGGATTGGTCTGCCAACCACCAGTGGTTTTAATCGAGAAGGCAATCTGCTGATTGCTGAAGTAATTGTCGTAGAAGCTCTGATAATCCTCGGCGCCGCTGCTGCCGCTGTTGGGCACCGGCCGATCGATCACCTCCACCCAGGCGACCAGATCGCCTCCCTGAAGATTGGCGGTTTTGAAACTGGAGGTGCTGGGCAGTTTGGTGGCTACGGGCAGGCGCGCCAGCGAGAATTGTTGTTCTTCGGCTTTCCAGGAGAGTGAGGGGCTCGGATTGACATCACGTTTGGTACCGGCTTGCCAGGTGGTCGAATTCCACTGAATACCATTGAGGTAATAGGTGTTGAGATCGTTGGCGTTGTTGCCTTCGCCATCCACGAACACCACGCGGCTGCCGATGGCATTGCCTTTCTCCGAGGCCAGCAGGGGCGTCTGATCGTTGTTGCCATCGGCGATGTAAACACCACTGGTGCTTGGCCCGGCCACGGCCCCGGGCACGGAGCGCTCCGTGAAGAAGCTGTGTTCATCAATGAAATTGTTGTAGACGACTGCTGTGGGCGTCACCGTCAGCACCGCTGACTCCGTCGGCGCGACGCCAGTCGGCAGATCGAGCACCAGGCTGTAACCGAGGCTGCCGCTGGCCGGTGGGGCGCAGTAGAAAGGTTGATCGAGACTCACCCTGGCGATCGCACCATTGATCAGGGTGACTGTTGCCGTGGTGTTGGCGGCACTGCCCGTCACCAGGCTGGCGATAGGAGTGCTGCCCTGGAAGACGGAATAACCCACCCCCGTATAGACGTAGGAGCTGGAGTTATCCACAGGCAGTGGCTTGACCTGCTGGCTGTTGGCATCAAAGGGTGCATAGCCACTGCCACCATCGCTCACCACCACGCTTTGGATCACGGCGGCGGACTGGCTGGTCCAGCTGCCGCTGTCGTTGGGCTGCTGCAGAATGATCGTGGGCGGTTTGGCCGGGCCCTTGCCGATGGCCCCACTGTTGACGATGGACGTGCCAGTGCTGGCGTTGATGCTGAGCAGATCCGGCACCACCACGACCGTGGAGATGCTGTTGGCGTATTCGGGCAGATACGCATAGGTACCGCCGCGGGTGATGACGAGGCTGGTGATCTGGCCGCCGGCCACCACCACCGTCGCTTCCGCCAGGTCGTCCTCGCCGCCGGGGGTGACGCCGAGTAGGCGAACATTGGTGTAAGTGCCATTGTTTAAACCACTGCCCCCATTGCCCTGCTGGAGGGTGCCACTGGTCTGCATCAAGTTGGCGCTTGAGGCGATCAGCGTCTGCAGCCTGAGGGCCTGGGTGTTCTGGCCGCTGAGCAGGTGATCGCCGGTTGACGCTGCCCAGTAGAGGCTGCTGCCCTGGCTGGGTGCATAGACAATGCTGCCGCCTTCCGGTGCTGGCGCCGGCGCCGTGGGGCTATCCGAAGGGCTGCTGCTGGCAGTGGTGCCCGTGGCCTGACTGGTGGAAGCCGGGGTACCGGTACTGCTGTAGGTGTTATCAAGAGCGAGCACCGGTTGATAGGCCCCGAAGACCCCAACAGCAACATCAAATGCCCAGGTGTCGCTGTAGGCTCCACTGACCTGATTAGTGGTAGTGCCGTTGTATTTATTGAAGAAAGTGGCGCGGGCGTTGAAAGCGCCGTTGTACTTGATTACAAGCTCCGCCTGCGAAGTATTGAAGATGCCACCATTTCGCTGATAGTTGAGCGCCGCAGAATCCTGATATTGGCTGGCATTTTTTGCAAGCAGAATGGGATTAATAATAGCGGACGAGGTACCGATGGCGGCGTTGATGAGATTCTTATAGACTGCCAGCTTGGAGTAACCAGCATTGAGCTTTTCAGAAACCCCCTGCGACGTAGACAAGGCACCAAATGTGTTGACAAATGGCTCAAAGCCTTTACTATATAGGCCATAGATTCCGGTCGCAATCGTTAGATAAGTTTCAGAATCTCCTACGCCACCAAGGATCTTGCCCGCCAATCCCGACTGGGGCAAGGGGTTGACGCCGTCGCCAATTGAGGTGATCCACTGATAGCCAACAGCATTACTGACACTGGCATCAATAGTCCAAATTGTAGGGATGGTTCCCTTGTATGTTGCCCATGTGCTCAGACGCGTCAAGCCAGCATCAAAGGAAACGGCTTCCCTGCCCTGCAGGAGGACCGGCTTCCGACTACCGCTGTTTCCATAGTAAGTCGTACTGCCAACAGCACCGGCGAGCATCAGCTTGATAATGTATTTCTTGCTTAGCTCTATTTTGTCTAATCCTTTGCCAGAGCTTGTTATCGCTTTGATCCATGGGCTTCCTTCACCCTCACGCAGGGATGATCTATCGCCTAGCAGGGCGCCAACGGAAAGCTTGGCCTGGCTTCTGAAGGCCAGTGTTCCACCAGTGTTGGTGAGGCCGTAGAAACCAGACAAGAGCAACACAAGACGCGCATTATAATTAGAGCTAAATCTGTCCAGTGCGCTCTGATTAAAAAGCCCGAATCCGCTTAAATCATCGTTATTTGCGTATGGGTTCTGCAGGGCAGGAAATCCAAGCTTCCAGCGCGCCACCTCCAGCAATCCCAACTGCACGGTGGTCGGATTGCTGCTCTTGCCCACCTCCCAGGAGCCGGCCGTGGCGCCGGGTGCTGCCGCCGGTGCCTCGCTGGCGCCCAGGCCCTCAGGGGCGCTGCTGGCCAAGGCGATGCCGGAGCCGCCGGCAGCGATGGCGTTAGCAGCGAACAGGGAGGCCCTGGAGAGGTCAGTGCCACTGCCCACCGCCCCATCGGCCCGGGCGGGTGCCGGTGCCGCCGGCTGGGCGGCGCTTTCGAGCGCGGCGACGGGGGTCCAGGTGGGACTGCTGGTGGGGGTCGCTTTGACCGGGTTGCTCTGCAGCTCCGGTGCCAGCCCGGGTCCGTTGTTCAGAATCTGAAAGCTGGTGGTGTACAGATCGCTGTCGGGCCGCACCAGGCCGTTGATCGCCTGCTGGGCGGCCTGCTCCTTGGTGATGCTGCCGCTTTCGAGGGCAGCGAGGTTGGCCGAC
>CALPMR020000177.1 GCA_943324725.2 Bordetella parapertussis
AAGGTCAGGTGGAGGTCAGCCGACCGCAATCATGCGGGCCAGGAAGAAGGACCAGGTGGTAGCGATACCGCCCAGCAGATAGTGAGCGACACCGACGGCACGGCCCTGGGTGATGGAGAGCGCCCGCGGCTGGATGGCGGGAGCAACCTTCAGCTTGTTGTGAGCCCAGACGATGGACTCGATCAGTTCCTGCCAGTAGCCGCGGCCACTGAAGAGGAACATGAGGCTGAAGGCCCAGACGAAGTGGGCACCCAGGAACATCAGACCGTACGCACTGGAGCTCGAGCCGTAGCTGTTGATCACCTGTGCGGCCTGAGCCCAGAGGAAGTCGCGCAGCCAGCCATTGATGGTGATGGCGCTCTGCGCAAAGTTGCCATTGGTGATGTGCTGGACGCTGCCGTCGGCATTGACGGTGCCCCACACGTCGCTCTGCATCTTCCAGCTGAAGTGGAAAATGACGATCGACAGGGAGTTGTACATCCAGAACAGGCCGAGGAACACGTGGTCCCAGGCCGACACCTGACAGGTACCGCCACGGCCGGGGCCGTCGCAGGGGAAGCGGAAGCCCAGATTCGCCTTGTCAGGAACGAGGCGGGAGCTGCGGCTATAGAGAACGCCCTTCAGAAGGATCAACACGGTGACGTGGATCGTGAAGGCGTGGATGTGGTGGACCATGAAGTCGGCCGTTCCCAGTGGGATCGGACCGGCGGCCACCTTGCCACCAATGGCAACGACAGCACCGTTGAACACTTCGCTCACACCCGCAAGGGCGTTGGGGGCGGTGGTGCCAGCGGCGGCGGCGTGCAGACCCTGGATCCATTGAGCAAAAATCGGCTTCAACTGGATCGCGGAGTCGCTGAACATGTCCTGGGGACGACCCAGAGCACGCATCGTGTCGTTGTGAATGTAAAGGCCGAAGCTGTGGAAGCCCAGCCAGATGCACACCCAGTTGAGGTGGCTGATCAGAGCATCGCGAGCCTTGAGCACCCGATCCAGCACGTTATCAACGTGTTTGGCAGGGTCATAGTCGCGGATCATGGCGATGGCGGCGTGGGCGCCGGCACCAACGATCAGGAAGCCACCGATCCAGGTGTGGTGGGTAAACAGCGAAAGCTGGGTTGCGTAATCAATGCCGATGTAGGGATACGGCGGCATCGCATACATGTGGTGAGCCACGATAATCGTCAGCGAACCGAGCATTGCCAGGTTCACGGCCAATTGGGCGTGCCACGAGGTGGTCATGAACTCGAAGAGTCCGTCATGACCTTTGGTAGCGGGGAACAGCAGGGGATCGCCCTTCTGGCCCTCAAGAATCTCCTTGATGCTGTGGCCGATACCCCAGTTGGTCCGGTACATGTGACCGGCCACGATGAACAGCACCGCAATCGCCAGATGGTGATGGGCGATGTCCGTCATCCAGAGACTGCCCGTAACAGGATTCAGCCCACCCTTGAAGGTGAGGAAATCGCTGTAGGCCGCCCAGTTGCCGGTGAAGAACGCGGAGATGCCAGCGCCGAAACCGGGGTACAGCTGGGCCAGCAGATCCTGGTTGAGGAACTCGTGGGGCAGGGGGATGTCCGCCACCGAAGCGATGGTCTTGCCGTTGAGCACCAGCGGCTTGCCGGCGTCGATGGCATCCATCAACTGGGTGGTGGGCAGGGACACATGCAGAAGGTGACCTGTCCAGGACAGAGAACCCAGACCCAGCAGACCGGCCAGATGGTGGTTGAGCATCGACTCAACGTTCTGGAACCACTCCAGCTTGGGTGCTGCTTTGTGGTAGTGGAAGACGCCTGCATTGAGCATCAGGCCGGCCATCACCAAAGCACCGATGGCCAAAGCCATCAACTGCGTTTCATTGGTGATGCCCCAGGCCCTCCAGACATGGAAGAGGCCGGAGGTGATCTGAATGCCGTGGAAGCCGGCACCCACATCGCCATTGAGGATTTCCTGGCCGAAAATTGGCCAGACCACCTGGGCACTGGGCTTGACGTGCAGGGGATCGGCCAACCAACCAGTGAAGTTGGAGAAGCGGGCTCCATGGAAGAAGGCGCCGCTGAGCCAGATGAAAATGACGGCCAAATGGCCGAAGTGAGCCGAGAAGATCTTGCGAGAGACCTCTTCGAGGTCACTCGTGTGGCTATCGAAGTCGTGAGCGTTGGCGTGGAGGTTCCAAACCCAGGTGGTGGTTTTGGGACCTTTGGCCAGGGTGCGGTCGAAGTGGCCGGGCTTTTCGAAAAGCTCGAACGAGACCGGAACGGGGTTCCGGTCGACCAGATCCTTGGCCTTTTTCCCACGCTCTGGTGGGCTGATGGTCATCGAGAGGTTCCTCGAGGGACGGAATCGAGGTGGGGGTCCACCCCTTCGGCGGTGCCGAGGCTCGCTGCCCGCAAAGCAGGCGGCGAAGTCGGAGCCACCATGGGCCCCATGGCCAGGTCAGTCGGGAGGACCGACCCGGGACCACGGGCTCCAGCCGGGCTTGGGCAAAACCCTTGCCATGACTGGGGCATTGGGCCCCGAAAGGGGACCGCTGGCCGAACTATAGGGGTCGAAAACAAGCGAATTACGTCGCCAGTTACAAAGGTTCAATCCCGGTGCACCCCAGACTGTGACTCAGGTCTGGCCCAGGCTTGCGATCATCGCGGATCGCGCAAGTTTCAGCGATTCATTAACCCTTCAACTGCAGATTTTAATGGGTGGCCAACAGTCACTCCTGGCCACCTTGTCGGCGCAGAATGGCCCCATCCATGGGAGCGGAGCCGCGTGACCGGCAGCAGGGACCCCCGAACGCATCCAGCAGCGCCGCTGCCGAGCTGGCTGAGCCGCCTGTTGAGCCTGATCTTGGCGCTGAGCCTGCTGGTATTGCCGGGTAGCCAAGGCAGCAGCCAAGCCCTGGCCCTGCCAGGCCGTAACCCAAGCCAGTCCAGCGACGGATCGGCCCATTTACCAGCCTCCGCCCCTTCCAACCTGCAGGAAGTTGCCCCACCACGGGCCGTGCAGCAACTTCAGGAAGCCCTGGCAGGGCGGGCGCCGCGCGTTGAGATTCTGGCGCCCGCCGATGAGACGCTCCTGCCTCCCGGCCCCTGGACCCTGCAGCTGCGGGTGCACGACTGGCCCCTGGTGGATGGTGGTGAGCTGGGCCTCGGTCCCCATCTGGTGGTCCAACTGGACGATGAGGAACCGCTGCAACTGACCAGCACGGAAATCACCATGGCGGCCCTGAAACCAGGCAGCCATCGACTCACCGTCTTTGCCGCCCGCCCCTGGGGGGAAGCCGCCAAGAATCCAAGCGCCTGGTCCCAGATCCGCCTGCATCGGGCGGCCGCCAACCCGCTGGGGCTACCCGAACCAGGACAGGCACAGCTGATCGCCGTCAGTCCCGGCGCCACAGCAGCGACCGAACCCCTCCTGCTGGACTGGTTGCTGCTCAATGCACCGCTGCAGAATCTGCGCAGTGACGATGCCCGCTGGCGGCTGCGCATCACCATCAATGGCGATGGCTTTGTGGTCGATCGCCAGACCCCGCTCTGGCTGAAGGGTTGGCAGCAGGGCCGCAATGCGATCAAGCTCGAGCTGCTGGACGGCCGGGGGGCACCGCTCACCCCTCCATACAACAGTCTGGTTCGCGAGGTGGAGCTGAACCCGGCCCAGCCAGCGGCCCGCTGGCAGCAGGGTGCGCTCAGCGCCGGCGAGCTGGCGATCCTGCTCGGCGAAGCGACAGCCGAGGCGCTCCAAAGCCCATCCGGCGTGAACACGGAGCCGCAGTTCAGCGAGGAGGACGCCGCCCAACCCCGGAAGCTGGATCCGGCCTCGCCACCCACGCCTGCCGCCGATGTCAGGACCGAAACGGCGGCACCAGCGGCCGGCAGGGCTCCAGCGGCCAGGACAAGCCCGGACGAGGGAGCGGCTTCGGCCAACGGGTCAGCCCCTGCTCCGAAACCGGCCGCCGCTCAACCCTGCCCGGCTTTGGAACAGGCCGGCAGCCCGGAGCTGAGGGCACAACCTGATGCCTCGGGAGCAGCGGAGGACACCACTCCCCCAGCCATCTCGCCCTGCCTCGAGGTCTCCTCGGCCCCCTCCGAACCTGCTCAGACAGACGGCCCCAGGCCCCTCCAGCTCACTCACTCCGAGACCGACCGCGACCCAGAAGCTCCGGCCAGCCCAGGCATGACAGACCTGCCCGCCAAGCCTGACCCGACCCCGTCGGGCCTGCAGGCGCAAGGATCCCGGCAGTCAGCGGCGACAACGGACATCCGAGCCGATCGCCCCTCAACGCTGACCCCCAGCAGCGCTACGTCGATCCCCCCGGTCGGTGAAGCTGCAGCCGGGCAGAACGCCGAGGCCAGTGCCGCTGCGGGGCCAGGATCCCTGCCGACACCATCGGCCCGGAGCGCCGACCTGAACCGCAAGGCCGCTGCGCCCGAAGTGATCCCCTCGGAAAGCACACGCCTCAGCCCCAGCAGCAGCAGCGCACCGGCACAGGAGCAGGTCAACCCCAACGGCACCATGGTCAAGCCCCCACGCCGTGGTCCACTGGCCGGATTGCGGGAGCGACTGCTGCCATGAATTCCCCCCGACCCCGGATCGTGGCCATCGGCTTCAGCCCGGCGGCCCTGACGGTGCTGCACCACCTGGAGCAAGCCGGGCTCCTGGCTGCGGTGCGCTGGCCCAGCACCGGCGCCTGCTCCCAGGCGGATGGTGAACCACAAGCCGATGGGAGCCGTGCTGACGGCACTGGCGACCCGGGGAGCGCGACCTGGCTGGCTCAGCAATGGAGCAGTGCCTCAGCTGTGGTGGCGGTGGGAGCCTGCGGCCTGGTCACCCGGCTGATCGCGCCGCTGCTGGGCAGCAAAGAGCAGGATCCGGCTGTGGTGGTGGTGGATCCCCAGGGACTGTTCGCCGTGCCCCTGCTTGGGGGTCACCTGGCCGGCGCCGACCAGCTCAGCCGGGAGATCGCCGCCCTGCTCGGGGGGCAGGCCGTGATCGGCGGCAGCAGCGGCGCCCAGGGCCGGCTTCCCCTCGATGCCTTCGGCCTTGCGTGGGGCTGGCGGCGGGGCGGCGGCGACTGGCGCGAGCTGATGCTTGCCGCCGCCGCCGGTCGCACGCCGCAACTGCGACAGCAGGGCGGCCTGGCCCTCTGGCAAGACCTGGAGGCCGCCGCTGGGCTGGCCGACTCTCTCGCTGCCAGCCCAGCCGAAACCACTCCCCACACCTCGCTGGTGATCGGTCCCTGGCTGGGGGAAGGCTGCCGCTGGCATCCGCCCTGCCTGTGGCTCGGGATCGGCTGCGAACGCAACACCAGCCTGGCTGTGCTGGAGCGGCTGATCGCCAGGGTTCTCAACCAATCGGGTCTGGCCGAAGAGGCGGTGGCAGGCCTGGCCAGCATCGATCGCAAGGGCGATGAGCCGGCACTGCTGGCCCTGGCCGAGGCGCGGGGTTGGCCGCTGAAGCTGTTCACGGCCACCCAACTGGCTGCGGTGACGGTGCCGAACCCCTCGGCGGCCGTGGCCAGGGAAATGGGCACAGCCAGCGTGGCCGAGGCGGCGGCCTCTCTGGCGGCGGCCCCAGCAACAGCGACCAGCGATGGCCCCCAGCCCGAACAGCTCGTACCCAAGACGATCGAAACGGCCGCAACCGGTGAAACGGGAGCCGCCACCCTGGCGGTGGTTCTGGCTCCAGGGCAATGGGCACCGCAGCGGGGCGAACTGCATCTGGTCGGCAGCGGACCGGGCCGGCTCGACCTGCTCAGCGGCGATGCGCGACGCACCCTTGCAGCCGCCTCGATCTGGGTGGGCTACGGCCCGTACCTTGACCTGCTGGAACCGCTGCGCCGGCCGGATCAACTGCGCCGCGACGGCAAGCTCACCGAAGAGCGGGCCCGCTGCGGCGAAGCCCTCGATCTGGCCAGCCAGGGCCTGAAGGTGGCCTTGATCTCCTCGGGGGACAGTGGCATCTACGGCATGGCCGGGCTGGCCCTGGAGCTCTGCCTGCAGCTCGCCCCCCAGGAGCGCCCCTCCTTTGAGGTCCATCCCGGTCTGTCAGCCCTGCAGCTGGCGGCTGCCCGCGCCGGCGCGCCGCTGATGCACGACTTCTGCACCATCAGCCTCAGCGATCGGCTCACCCCCTGGGAGGTGATTGAACGGCGCCTGCGCTCTGCCGCTGAGGGCGACTTCGTCGTCGCCCTCTACAACCCGCGCTCGCTGGGACGGGACTGGCAGCTGGGACGGGCCCGGGAGCTGCTGCTGCTGGGCAGGCCGGCGAGCACGCCGGTGGTGCTGGCCCGCCAGCTCGGCCGCCGCGAGGAGCAGGTGAGCCTGCACACCCTCGGGGAACTGCCGATCGCCCAGGTGGACATGCTCACCCTGGTGCTGATCGGCAACAGCAGCAGCCGCAGCCAGGATGGCTGGATGGTGACACCCCG
>CALPMR020000178.1 GCA_943324725.2 Bordetella parapertussis
GATCACCCGGGCCCGCACCCCGGCCCGCGCGAGGCCGGCCTCCAGCAGCGGCTCAAAGCCCGCCTGCCCTGCCGGCACCAGCACCTGCATCCGTGGATGGCGCCGCTGCAACTCGGCCGCCGCCGCCGCCATCGGTGGCAGCAGATAGCGCAATTCCTGGCGGCGGGAAGCGGGCAACAGCAGCAGCACGGGCTGATCCGGATCCAGATTCAGCTGGGCACGGGCCTCCTGGCGCGAGGGCATCTGGCCGAGGGTGTCGATCAGGGGATGGCCCACCCAGGTGACAGCCGCACCATGGGATCCGTAAAAGCGCGCCTCCTCCGGAAAGATCGCCAGGATCCGATCGGTGAAGCCGATCAGGCGGGTGGTGCCGCCATCGCCCAGGCGCCAGGCCCACTCCTGGGGAGCGATGTAATAGAGGATCGGCAGCTGGGGATAGCGGCGCCGCAGCCGCAGGCCGAGATTGACATTGGCCCCCATGTAATCGATCAGCACCACCCCGTCGGGAGGGTGGTGCTCCAGCCAGCGCCGCAGCCGGGCCTGCAGCTTCAGGGTGGGCAGCACCAGGGGCAGGGCCTCCAGCAGGCCGATGGCCCCCATGCTCACGGTGTCAGCCAGCAGCTCGGCGCCGGCCTGGCGCATGCGATCGCCGCCCAGGGCCACCACCTCCAGGACCAGTTGCCGCGCCGCCGCCTCCTCGTGCAGGGCACGGATCAGCAGCCCCCCCTGCAGATCCCCGGACACCTCCCCGGTGCTCACCAGCAGGCGCACCATCAGCGCTGGGCCGGCAGCGGTCCCCGTCGTCCCGGTCCCACGGACGCCTCAAGGAAACGGCAGAGCTCATCGGCGGCCGGCAGCAGCGGCAACTGGCGCGCTGAGCGCAGGGCATCGGCCAACACCAGATCACTGCGGTAGAGAAGTGCCCACACCTCCTGAAGCTGGCGCAGCTGGGCGCCGTCGTCCTGGTCGGCCATGCCGCTGCGGCGCAGCCCGATGCGATTGAGCCCGCGGATCCGACCCGGATGGCCCTCGATCATCGTGAAGGGGGGTACATCGCGATCGATGCGACTCATGCCACCCACCATCGCCAGGGTGCCGATGTGCACGAACTGATGGATGCCGAGCACGCCGCCGATCACGGCCCGGTCGCCGATCACCACATGGCCGGCCACCGCCACGCCGTTGGCGATGACGATGCGATCGCCCAGGTGGCAGTTGTGGCCGATATGGCAGTAAGCCATCAGCAGATTGCCGCTGCCCAGCCGCGTCTGCTCGCCCTCATGGGTGGCGCGGTTGATGGTGACGCACTCGCGGATCGTGTTGTCGTCGCCGATCACCACCTCCGTGGGGGCGCCGCCGTACTTGAGATCCTGGGGCTCCAGGCCGATGCAGGCGCCGGGGAAGATGCGATTCCCCGTTCCCATCCGCACCCGTCCGTCGATCACCACGTGGGGCCCGATGCGGCTACCAGCGCCGATCTCCACCTCGGGACCGATGACGGCATAGGGACCAATGTCGACGCCGCTGCCGATCCGGGAGCGGGGATCCACCACCGCCGTTGGATGGACCGATGGGGCCATGGCTGCGCTGGTCATCGGTTCAGTCCACCAATGAAAACATCAGCTCGCCCGAACAGACGAGCTCCCCGGCCACGGTGGCCTGGGCGCGAACCTTGCCGAAGCGTTTGCGCTTGAGGCTGAGCAGCTCACAGGTGATGCGCAGCTGATCGCCGGGCACCACCGGCCGTCGGAAGCGCACGCCATCGATACCGGCAAAGACGAACAGGCCCTTGGGCAGATCCGGCATCTGGGTGACGATCAGGCCACCCACCTGGGCCATGGCTTCGACAATCAGCACCCCGGGCATCAGCGGCCGTCCGGGGAAGTGACCCTGGAACTGGGGCTCATTGAAGCTGACATTCTTGATCGCCACCGCCAGCCGGCCGGGCTCGTAGGCCACCACCCGATCCACCAGGGCGAAGGGATAGCGGTGGGGCAACAGATTGAGAATCTGCTCGCAGGCCAAGACCACCGGCTCCGCGGCGGGACCCGCGGCGGCCAGGGAGAAGGGATCCACAGCCGCGACTGGCGCGGCGGGGTCTGCTGGCGTCGCAGCCGAGCCGGTCGGGACGGCCGCCGCCTCGGTCGAGGCTGGGGTCGTCGCGTCCTGAGCTCCGGAGCCGGCAGCGGCGGTGGTGGCGGTGGTAGTGACAGTCAAGAGGGTTTTCAGACAGGCGCGGGGAGAACTCGGTCGCTGGCGGAGCTGAGGGCCGCAGCCAGGGCGGTGTGCAGGCCGTGGGAGCCGCGATAGGCGAAGACCTGAGCCTGCGGCAAACCCGCCAGGGCCAGATCTCCCAACAAGTCCAAGAGCTTATGGCGGACCGGTTCATCGGCGAAGCGCAGGGGCGGGTTGAGCCAGCCCTCGCCATCACAGACCAGGGCATTGTCAAGAGCACCGCCACGGATCAGTCCAGCGGCCCGCAGCGCCTCCACCTGGTCGCGGAAGCCGAAGGTGCGGGCCGGGGCGATCTCACGCACGAAGCTCTCGGGAGTCAGGGCCAGCGAATAGAGCTGGCGGCCGATCGCCGCCTGGGGGAACTCGATGGCGGCACCGATCAGCAAGGCCTCGGCGGAGAGGGCCGTGATGAAACTCAACCCCTGGCGCAGCACGATCGGTGCGGCCAGCGGTGGCGACAGCGGCCGGGGTCCGAGCGGACGCAGACCCGCCTCGGCGATCGCCTCCACCCAGGGCAGGGCCGAGCCATCGAGCAGGGGAATCTCGTCTCCCTCCACCAGGATCAGGGCCTGGCTGACGCCGCAACCGGCCAGAGCCGCCAACAGATGTTCAACCGTGGCCAGCCGCCGCTGACCGAGTCGCAGGGCCGTGCACAGCTGGGTGTCGCTGACCTGGCCGGGCTCCAATCGCTGGGGAGGCAGTTCGGGCGCATCGAGCCAGCCGACCCAGTAACCGGGTGCCTCACTGCCCTGGAGCCTCACCCGGGTGCGCTCGCCGCCATGCAGCGCGACGCCTTCGCGCTCAACGGCGCTGGCCAGGGTCCAGGCCTGGCGGTAATCGCTGGGCCAGGAGGCCATCAGAACTTCCAGCCGACGCCGAGGTTGAAGCGCCAGTTACCGGTGAGATCCTGGCTGGCCACCTCCAGACGCAGCGGACCCACCGGCGTGGTGACGATCAGGCCCGTACCCACCGAGAAGCCCTCGCCGGGCTTGCCGAGCAGGCCACCGGGATTGCCGGGCACGTTGGCCTGGCTGCCGAAGGTGGTGCCGCCATCAATGAACAGCTCGCCGCTGATCATGCTGAAGATCGGGAAGCGGTATTCGATCGTGGCCTCGCCGAAGTTGCGTCCCACCCCCAGATCGCAGTCGTAATAACCGCGGACGGAGTTGCCGCCGCCCAGGCAGAAGGCCTCATAGGGGGGCAGATCGCCGATGACACTGCCGGCGGACACCTGGAAGGCCAGGGCCTGCTTGCAATCGGCAGCTTCACCGGCCTTGGGCTTGCAACCCTTGTAGATCTTCAGCCAGTTGACAGGGATGTAGTGGGTGTAACTGCCGCGCAGGCGGTTGAAGGTGGGCGAGTCGGGGCCCACCGAGATGAACTGCTCGGTGCCGAGGCTGAGGAAGTTGCCCTTGGTGGGATTGCGAGGATCATTGAGGTTGTTCATCGTTGCGGCAATGCGCACGCCAAACAGCTGGTTGTGGGTGGCGCAGTTGTAGGCCAGGCAGATCACCGAACCGGTCGGTACCTGGCTGCCGTCGTTGTTGAAGTCATTGCTGGAAACGCCATAGCGACTGGAGGTACCAGCAAAATCCATCGGCGTGGCCTCCTGACCACTCAGGCCAAGCACGATGCTCCAGGGGGCGCGCTTGAAGGGATTGCCGCCGTTGAGCGGCCGCACAAATTGAAGGTTACCGCCAACCCTCTGAATCACTACCGAATTACCAACATAGTCAAACCAACTCAGGCCGCTGCTACTATCAATAGCCTCTTGAATCGAATTAAAGGTCTTACCGAGAGGATTGTTGTCATTATTGATATTATAAGACAGGGTCGTTCCCGGCGGTTCGTAGAAATTTCCTGCCGTCAGGATGTTGCCGTTGTCCTGGCTCTGAAAGATCTGGGGCACATCGCGACTGATGAACGCCTTGGCGCGGAAGGCCGTGCGGTAACGATCCCCCTTGATCCAGGGATCGGTGAAGGTGAGATCCACCAGGCCGCCGAATTGGCCATAGGTGAAGCTGGTGGACAGATCCCAGGCACGTCCCAGCAGGTTGCTGTCCTGGATCTGGACCTGGCCGAACACCCCCTGGCTCTGGCTGTAGCCCAGACCGCCGGAGAGGGAGCCTGTGGACTGCTCAACGATGCCGAGCACGATCGTGATCCGCCCCGGATTGTCCGCCACGGGCCGCAGGGTGACCTTGACGTCACTGAACAGACCGGTGCCGTAGAGGCGCTTGAGATCTTCCTCCAGGTTGCGACGGTTGAACACCTGGCCGGGCTTGAGCGAAATCTCCCGCGAGATCACCCAGGGCTTGGTCTTGCCGCGAATCGGCTGCCCCTTGTCGTTGGTGGTCGAGGCCTCCTTGTTGATGAACTGCACCTCCACCCCATCGACGATCCCCTGGCGGATCACCAGTTGCACATCGCCATCGGGGCTGATGCGACTGGGCCCGGTCACCCGAGCCAGGGAATAGCCCTGATCCCCGTACCACTTCTGCAACTCCTGCATGCGCGTCTGCAGGGTGTTGAGATTGAGGGTCCGGCCCAGATCGGCGGCGAAGGTGTCCTGCACCACCTGCTTTGGCACCTCGGCATCGGCGGGATCGAGGCTGATCTTGGTGAGCACAGGGTTGGGAACCACCAGCACCTTGAGCCGCACCCCCAGGGGGCCATCCACAGGCTCGATCCGCACATCGGCAAACCAGCCGGTGGCGTAGATCGCGGCGAGATCGGTGCGCAGCTCACTGCGGGTGATCTGGGTGCCAGGGGTGACGTTCATCGCCCCGTAGGCCGCCAGCTCGAGCCGCTCCCGTTCGGGATGGCCATCGAGCCCCTCAATCACCACCTCGCTGACCAGCACCCGCGGCTCCTGGCTGGCCTGGGCGGCAGGTGCATCGGGAGCGGGCTCGGCATTGAGCGGGCTGGCTGGAGCCGGGCTCGGGGGGGCCGCCCCCATGCCGGGAGGAATCATCGGATCGGCAGCCGGCGCAGCGGGCGAGGCTGCCGGCGTCGCTGGCGTGGCTGCCGGCGACGGAGAGGGAGCGCCAGCGGGGGCCTGGGCCAGCAGCAGGGTCGAGGTGGCGGCTGCTCGAGCGGCGCTGGGGGCGGAACTGGCCAGCGGTGTGGCGGCCGGGGCCGTGGCCCTGGCTGGAGCCGGCGTGGAAGCGGTCTGGCTGGCGGCTGCAGGAGTGGGCACCGCCGCCGCCTGAACGGGCAGGACCGACGGGGCCGAAACCCCGGGCTGGGGATGCAGCTCGACAGCAGACGGCAGGGCGATCTGAACTGCAATCCCTGCCTGGGCGGCCCTTTCAATCTGCTGAGCCGCCTTCTCACCAGCCTCCTGGGCGGCGTTGGCCCGCTCAGGAGCCAGCAGCACCAGGGCCGCCAGGGGCATCGCTCCGGCGAGCAGCGGCAGGGCGACGCTGGGGGAGAGCAGCGACCTGCGGAGGCGAAGGCCTGGCATGGGTATCGGGGGCAGCGCGGCCAGGCCGCAAATTTCGCCGACCTTACCGGTAGACCCGGGGTTCCGGACATACCCCTTGGACCCGTTTGAGGACCTCCCCGTAGGCCTCGACCACGCCGCCGAGATCCTGGCGGAAGCGATCCTTGTCCAGAATCCGCGCTTCGCTGTCGCTGATCGCCCGGTCCCAGAGGCGACAGGTGTCGGGACTGATCTCATCGGCCACCACCAGCTCACCGGCGCTGGTGAAGCCCAGTTCGATCTTGAAATCCACCAGCTCCAGGCCCACCTGGCAGAACAGTTCGCCCAGCACGGCGTTGACGCGCAGGGCCAGCTGTCGAATGGCCGTGAGCTCCTCGGAGCTGACCAGCGCCAATCGCTCCAGGCGGGCCTCGGACAGCAACGGATCACCGAAGGCGTCGTCCTTGTAATAGAGATCGATCAGGGGGGGCTCGAGGCGGCTGCCGGCGGTGATCGGCATCTGGCGGCAGAGGGAGCCCGCGGCGATGTTGCGCACCACCACCTCCACCGGAATCACCCGCACCGGCCGCACCATCATCCAGAGGGCATCGCGCACACCCAGGTAGTGGGTGGGGATGCCGGCGCGCTCCAGGTGCTCGAACACCAGGGCCGAGATGCGGCAGTTGAGCTCCCCCTTGCCCGTCAGCTGGGCCTTCTTGAGGGCGTTGAAGGCGGTGGCGTCATCCTTGTATTCGACC
>CALPMR020000179.1 GCA_943324725.2 Bordetella parapertussis
AGCTCCAGCTTGACCGGCGCCGAGAAATGGCGCAGCAACGACAGGGCCGGCGGATGGGGATGGGGCGGCAGGCCCTCAAACCGCAGCTGATGCTCGGCCCGATCCAGCACCAGCAAGCGACTGCCGGCGCCCCAGCTGGCGGGCAGCAAGGGCAAAGCGTGGTGACCACTGGCCCCGCCGCCGGCCAGGCGCAGGGGCAGCGCTTCACCAGCCTGCCCGACCAGGCCGATGGCCAGGGGGATCACCAGGGGCTGCTTGAGGCTCTGGCCGGGGGTGGGGGAAGTGCTCTGACGGATGGTGAGCTCCAGGACTCCGGCCTGGCCATCCCAGTGACGCTGCACCTGCAACACCGGCGTGCCGGCCTGGTGATACCAGCGGCGGAATTCGGCAAAGTCAAAGGGAGGTGGCGACAACCTGCCATCCAGACCCCGGGCTGCCCAGCTGGCTTCAGCCGCCTCCCGCATCGCCTCGAGAAACTCATCGCAGGTGGCGGCCGTGCCGTCATGGCGTTTCACATACAGGGCCATGCCCCTGAAAAAGGTTTCCTCACCCAGCAGGGTGTGGAGCATGCGAATCAGCTCCGAACCCTTTTCATAGATGGTGGTGGTGTAGAAGTTGTCAATGGCCTGGTACTGATCCGGCTGCACCGGATGGGCCGTAGGCCCCGCATCCTCGCGAAACTGGGTGTTGCGCAGCATCGAAACATTCTCAATGCGATTCAGTGACTGGCCATGCAGATCAGCACTGAAACATTGATCCCGGAAAACGGTCAGCCCCTCCTTGAGCGAGAGCTGAAACCAGTCGCGGCAGGTGATGCGATTGCCGGTCCAGTTATGAAAATATTCATGGGCGATCACACTCTCAATGCGCTCCAGCTCAGCATCGGTGGCAGTGGCAGCATCGGCCAGTACCAGCTTGGAGTTAAAGATATTGAGGCTCTTGTTCTCCATGGCGCCCATGTTGAAATGGCGCACGGCGACAATATTGAACTCATCAAGATCGTATTCGAGGCCATAGACCTTCTCATCCCAGGCCATGCTGCGCTTCAGCGAGGCCATCGCATGGGCGGTGTAGGCCCGATCGCCCGGTTCCACATGGATGCGCAGCTTCACCTGCCGGCCGCTGGCGGTGGTGAAGCTGTCGCTCACCTCCTCCAATCGACCCGCCACCAAGGCGAACAGGTAGGAGGGCTTGGGGAAGGGATCGTCCCAGACGGCGTAATGGCGGGCAGGCTGGGCAGGGGCGCCAGAGGCAGGGGCGCCGGAGCTGGAATCGAGATCGGGCTCGAGCTCACCGGTTTCCAGGCAGTTGCCGTTGCAGAGCAACACCGGGAAGGGCCGGCGATCGGCCTCGAGGCGCACGCGGAAACGACTGAGCAGATCGGGACGATCGGGGTGGAAGGTGATGCGCCGGAACCCCTCCGCCTCGCACTGGGTGGTGACCATGCCACCGCTGGCATAGAGGCCCTCAAGGGCGGTGTTGCTGTACGGATTGATCCGCACCTCGCTGTTGAGCACGAACGGCCCCTCAGGCGGCTGGTGAATCACCAAGCCGTCTGAGCTGAGGCTGAAGTCTTCCGCCCTCAGTGGGGCCCCGTCCAGGGCCAGGGCCTGCAGCTCCAGATCCACCCCTTTGAGCTCCAGCGGCCCCGGAGCCAGACGGGCGTCAGGCCCGGAGGCGGCGGGGTTGGGAACGAAGGCCAGCCGCGCCGACACCTGGGCATGGTCTGCGAAGAGACGCACCGTCAAGTCGGTGCGCTCCAGCAGATAGGCGGCCGGCCGGTAGTCCGAGAGACGCACGACGGCCATGGGAGTCACGCTCTACTTGGTGGCGGGAGGAGCCGGAGGTTGCGCCGGTTTCTTGCTCAGGGCCTCCTGGACCTTTTTAGCCACCTCAGGCGGCACCTGCTTGGGGCAGATTTCAAAGGCGCCGATCACGGCGGAGTTGATCGATCCTTTGCGCAGCTCCTCAAGAGTGAGCGGCTTGGTACCGACCTGCTGGATCAGACCCTGATGCTGGCCGAGGATCAGCTGGGCAATGGTTTCACCGGCGATGCCCACCGCCTTGTCGAAGTCGATGCCCGCCGAACGGGAGATGCAGGCGTTGACCGCTGCAATGCGGGTGTAGAGATTCATCTCTGCAGGGGTGGCTGGAGCTGCAAAGGCCGCGGCAGGGGCCAGAAGCAGGGGCATGATCAGCAGGGGAGCCGCCAGGAGGGCCCTGGTGCGGCGAGACAGGGAAGCCAAGAGCAAGGTGGGATCCGGACGCCTCCATGCTCTCTCATGGGTGGCTGCTCTGCCCGTCCCCCCGGCTGCTTTCAGGACGGTTCCTGCAGCGGCGCACCGGGCCCTTCAGCCCGGATTTCGTGGTGCACCTCGGCCAGCTCCAGCTCGCCGTTGCACCAGGAATAGATCGAGCGCGAGCGGTAGCGGTCCTGGTCCACCAGGCGGATGTGCTCGAGCACGTCCCATTCCTGCAGATGGGTTTCGAACACCAGTTCGTGCTCATCCACCTGGCGGATCTGGCTTTTGCTCGGGTACGGAAACAGGTGGCTCTGGCTGCGGCGCAGCTGATGGCCGCAGAGATAAGCCTCCATCGTGCCCTCTCGCGAGTAGCTGGGCTTCTTGTCGAAAAAGTCGTACTCCTTCTCCGGCCACCAGGTGAAGCGGTAAGCCGCATCCCCCTCGACCGGCTCACTGAAGCTCTCGACCCGCAGGAGCATGTCCACCCGCATCGGCTCCTCGTCGGGGAAGAAGTAGAGCCTGCGGGAGCGCCACAGCCCGAGATTGCGCGAAAACCAGCGGCGCAGGTTGCTGTCGAGCTTGATGCGAGTCGTCGAAGAGGCGGAGAAAGGTCCGGACAGCATGGGTCGAAGGGAGGGTCCGGTCGGGGAGCCGTGATCAGGTCGGTCGTCGCCTCAGTCCTAGCCAGGACCATGGGGCTTGGTGGTCCGGCGCCCCAAAAGCACCGAAACCCATAAGGTTGGGACGTCGCCGCAGGGATCCGCTTGCCATCAGCGGAGCAATCGCCATCCCCGAAGGGCCTGCCCAAGCCGGGGCAGGCCAGGACGGAACCTGTCGGGGCGGAGGCGGCGCCATGCCAGACCCTGCAGCTGCTGCTGGTGGCCACCAAACAGCACCTGGCCAGCTCCGACCTGCGCGGCATGATGCACGCCCTGCGCGCCGAGGAGAGCGGCTTCAAGGTCTCCCTGGAGGTGGCCGATCCCTCCCTGCACCCGGAACTGCTGGAACTGCATCGCCTGGTGGCCACGCCGGCCCTGATCAAGCTGGCGCCGCTGCCGAAACAGGTGTTCGCCGGCAACACCCTCGGCAGGCAGCTGCGCAACTGGCTGCCCCGTTGGCAGCAGATGGAGGTGGTCAGCAGCCTGGGGCTGAGCCTGCGCCCCGCTGAACAGGACGGCAGCCGCACCCAGCGGGAGGTGCAACTGGAAGACCAGCTGCTGGTGCTGCGCCAGGAGAACGAAACCCTGATCGAGCGCCTGAGCGTGCAGGAGCGGTTGCTGCGCATGGTGGCCCACGAGCTGCGCACTCCCCTGACTGCGGCGAAGCTGGCCCTGCAGAGCCACAGCCTCGGCCAGATCGACGAGCCCCGCTTCCGCGATGTCCTCAAGCGCCGCCTCGACGACATCCAGGAACTCTCCCGGGACTTGCTGGAGGTGGGCACCACCCGCTGGGAGGCCCTGTTCAACCCCCAACGGCTGTCCCTGGGCCAGGTGGCGGCCGAATCGATCCTGGAGCTGGAAAAGCTCTGGGTCGGCCGGGACCTCGAACTGGTGACCGACATCCCGGGCGATCTGCCCGACGTCTACGGCGACCAGCGGCGCATGCGCCAGGTGCTGCTCAACCTGCTGGAGAACGCCCTCAAGTTCACCCCGGAAGGCGGCCGGGTCACCCTGCGGCTGCTGCACCGCACCAGCCAGTGGGTGCAGGCCAGCATCTGCGACAGCGGCCCCGGCATCCCGATCGAGGAACAGGAACGGATCTTCCTGGACCGGGTGCGGCTGCCCCAGACCTCGGGCACCACCTCGGGCTATGGCGTGGGCCTGTCGGTCTGCCGGCGCATCGCCGATGTGCACGGTGGCCGCATCTGGGTGGTGTCAGAGCCGGGAGAGGGGGCCTGCTTCCACTTCACCGTGCCGATCTGGAGGGGACAGATTTCCCCGGAAGAACACAAGGCGGACAAGAAACCCTGAACCCGATCCGGCTCCGGGATCCGGCTCCTTGACGAACGGTCCCTTCGCCCCGTACGGTCCATCCCATCAGCGAAACCGGTTTCGCCGGAGCAATCCGGTTTCACCGGGGCAATCCGAGACCTAGGTTTTGGACTTGAAGCTGTGGCCTCGCCCCCATCGTCTAGAGGCCTAGGACACCTCCTTTTCACGGAGGCGACAGGGGTTCGAATCCCCTTGGGGGTATGCATGATCCAACCCGCACCGGGTTGGACGATCATTTTGACTGAACGGGACGCTCTGAGGCCAGGGTGCTGCTCACTGGCGCAGGCATGACCATTGCTCCCGGACTCCACGTCCAGCCACCCCTGGAATGGGGCGCTTCACACTGTTGCGGTCCCCCAGGCTGCCGTTCGCGATGGCCACTCCAGCCATCGAAGCTGCCGGCTCGAAACGGGCGGCAAGGCACTGAGATCCGTTGCCAAGGCCTTACGGCTGCAGGCTCCTGGCGATCGAGCACCTGGGCCCCGTCCAGAGTCCTGCTGGCTAAGGAGCGATCGCTGGCTGCACCGGAAGTGTCGGCGGCGCAGTGGGCCGGACGGAAGTCGATCCAACTGGCCTGGATTCAGGCCGTCGTCGCCCGGCGCATGGCTTCCTTCTGCACCCCGCGCAGGTTATTGGCCAGATCGTCCTTGAGCCGTTGCTCGATCAGGCCGATCGGCATACCCGGCTTGCCCTGAACGGTGAGGTCGTAGAGCAGCCAGCTGCTGGTGTCATCACGGCCGACGACCCAGGCCCCCTCGAAGCAGCGGAAATCACCCTCGAGCATGCGGAAGTTCAGCCGTCCCTGCTCGGTGACCTCCTCCAGCTCCAGCTTCACCCGGGCACTGAAGCGCAGCCCACAGAATTGCTGGGTGCCCACCTGCTCCACCGCCACTCGATTGGAGCGGCGCCACAGCTGGCGGGAACTTGCCAGGTTCGGAATGAAGCGATCCAGGTTTTCGTAATCGGTGAGCACGGCCCAGATCCAGTGGGGATCAAGCGCCATGCGCAGCTGCACCGCCAGACGGCGGGCCCCCAGCGGCAATCGCTCCATCTCCTGCTGAATCGTGTCCAGGGAGCAGCTCTCGCTGCCAGGTGTCAGCGGCTCCCCGGCGGGACGATCGGTGGCAAGAAGCTGCGCCAGGACCATTCAGGGCTCGTCAGGAACCGCACAGAACAGGCATCCGAAGACGCCTTGACGGAGTGGGGAAGGTCACAACTTAACCGCATCTGGCAAGGACCGCTGACCGAAGGCCGCCCTGGCCGTGGCGGGCGGATCAACGGCCAGGGCGGGCGCAGTCCCTATGATCGGCGCGCTTTGAAGAGGGCGGCTTTCTGATGCGTGTTTCCACTGGCAAGGCCACCGTTTCCGACAGCCGCATGTTCACGGTGGTGGTCGAGAGTTTTGGTGTCGGCCGTCAACGCCGGGCCGAGCGCCAGCTCACCGTGCCGTTCGCCCAACTGCAATCCCTGATGCAGACGATCGCCCTCAGGGGTGGTCGGATCAGGATCATCAGCTCCGGGGAGGTCAACGCCCCGGTCGAGGCCGCCGCGCCGATCAAGTCTGAAACCGCTCCCCAACCGTCCGCCCCAGCAGCCGTGAGTCACGCCGTCGTACCGGTCAACCTCTACAAGCCGAAGAATCCCTTCCTCGGCACCGTCACCGGCAACTACAGCCTGCTCACCGACGGGGCGATCGGCCGGGTGAACCACATCACCTTCGACCTCAGCGGCGGCGATCCCCTGCTGCACTACGTCGAAGGTCAGTCGATCGGCATTGTTCCCGACGGCAACGACGCCAACGGCAAACCCCACAAGCTGCGCCTCTATTCGATCGCCAGCACCCGTCACGGCGACGACCTCGCCGATCACACCGTCTCCCTCTGCGTGCGCCAGCTGCAGTACGAGAAGGACGGCGAGACGATCAGCGGGGTCTGCTCCACCTTCCTCTGCGACATCGAACCCGGCGCCAAGGTGAAGATCACCGGCCCAGTGGGCAAGGAGATGCTGCTTCCTGAAGACGAGGAAGCCAATGTGATCATGCTGGCCACCGGCACCGGCATCGCGCCGATGCGCACCTACCTGCGCCGCATGTTTGAGCCCTCCGAGCGGGAGAAGAACGGCTGGCATTTCCGCGGTA
>CALPMR020000180.1 GCA_943324725.2 Bordetella parapertussis
CGTTGGGTCCAGGCCGGGCCCAACTGCTGGGGGAGCTCAAGGGCTGGGCCCTGCCCACGGCCGCCGGCCTGCAGCTCGACACGATGCGGGTGCAGGGGGAGCACACGGCTTTGGTGGGAGCGCTGATCTGGGCCGCCACCTTTGCCTGGGCCCTGGAGGCGACCCCCTGCCGCAGCGCCCGGCTGCTGGCGATCCACGACGACGACCGCCAGCACCGGCGACTGGTGCGCTACTTCAGCCGTCTCGGCTTCGAGCCGGTGCGCGAGCTCGGGGCCGGTCCGGCCGATCTGCCCCTGCGGCTGATCTGGGGTGGGGCCGGGCTGCTGATGCGCGGGGACTGCACCGAGGGACTGCGGCGCTGCCAGCGGCGGCTGGCGCGGGTCGATCAGGGCAGGGCGGCGTGATAACTGCTGCGCACCAGGGGGCCGCTGCGCACGTCGGCGAAGCCCATGGCGCGGGCGATGCCGCCCAGCTGCTCGAACTCCCGGGGCTGCCAGTAGCGCTGCACCGGGAGGTGGGCGAGGGAGGGCCGCAGGTACTGGCCCAGGGTGAGGCGCTGGCAATCGACGCCGCGCAGAGCTTCCAGGCTGGCGATCACCTCCTCCAAGGTTTCGCCCAGCCCCAGCATCAGGCCGGATTTGGTCGGAATGGCCGGCGCCAGCTGCCGGGCCGCCGCCAGTAACCCCAGGGAGTGCCGGTAGGTGGCGCCGCGCCGCACTTCCCCCTGCAGGCGCTCCACGGTTTCGAGGTTGTGGTTGAAGCAGACCGGCGCCGCGGCGAGCACGGCCGCCAGCCGCTGGCGCTGGGCCTGGCGGCCCTCGCTCTCTTCGCGGTGGCCGCCCCAGAAGTCCGGGGTGAGCACCTCGATCGCCACCTGGGGCCGCCGCCGGCGGATCGCCGCCATGGCGTTGCTGAACAGGCTGGCACCGTGGTCGGCCAGGTCGTCGCGGGCGACGGCGGTGAGCACCACGTAGCTCAGCCCCAGATCGGCGACGGCCGCCGCCACCCGCTCCGCTTCGTCCGGATCGACGGGGGCCGGGGCCCGGCCCTTCTCCACCTGGCAGAAGGCGCAGCTGCGGGTGCAGATCGGTCCCCCCAGCAGGAAGGTGGCGGTGCCGGCGGCGTAGCACTCGGCCCGGTTGGGGCAGCGGCCCTCCTCGCAGATCGTGTGCAGCCGCTGTTGCCGCACGACGCCCTGGACCGTTTCCAGCTGGGAGGCATCGCCAACGGGGCGCCTCAGCCACTGCGGCAGCCGCTCGCTGGGCCGGATATTGCTGTAGCGGCTCTGGGTCTGGCTCATTCCACCGGACGGCGTCCTTCGAAGGCCCGCGCCAGGGTCACCTCATCGGCGTACTCCAGTTCAGCGCCCACCGGCAGGCCGTAGGCGATGCGGCTGACGACGGTGAAGGGCCTGAGCAGCCGCGCCAGATAGAGGCTGGTGGTGTCCCCTTCGACGCTCGGGGTCAGGGCCAGGATCACCTCGCTGATCGCTTCGCGATCCACCCGGGCCACCAGCGGCTGGATCTGCAGCAGCTCCGGTCCGACGCCATCCATCGGCGAGATCAGGCCGCCCAACACGTGATACGTGCCCCGGAATTCGCGGGAGCGCTCCATCGCCAGCAGGTCGCGGGAATCGGCCACCACGCACAGCTGGCCGTTGCGGCGCTCTTCATTGCGGCAGATCTCGCAGAGGGGTTCGGCCGAGAGATGGAAACAGCGCTGGCACTGACCCACCTGGCTGCGGGCGGTCAGCAGGGCATCGGCGAAAGCGCGGATCTGTTCCTCCGGCTGGCGCAACAGATGCAGGGCCAGACGCTGGGCGGTGCGCGGTCCGATGCCCGGCAGTCGCTCGAACTGGTCGATCAGCCGGGCCAGGGGTCGGGTGAAGCCGCTCAGGGCTGCAGTGCAGGTTCACTGAATCTAGAGACGCACGCGGTGACGAGTGCCCGGTTGCGGCGGGCCGGAGCCGGGCGGTGGCCGCCGCAGGGTGAGAATGCCCCCCAGTTGCTGTAGTGCCATGGGCCTCGATGCCCGCCCTTTGATCCGGTTCTGCTCGAAGCCGCCGAGGTCCTGGCTGCCCCTGCTGCTGTCGGCCGTGCTCGGCCTTTCGCTGGTGGGCTGCAGTGCCGCCGCCGCCGGCCTCAACTCCTTTGCCAGCCCCGATGGCCGCTATGCCTTTCTTTACCCCACCGGCTGGACGCGGGTGCAGGTCAGCGGCGGGCCCCAGGTGGTGTTCCACGACCTGATCAACAGCGATGAAACCCTCAGCCTGGTGATCTCCGATGTCACCCCCGATCGCGATCTGGAGCAGCTCGGCAGTGCCGTGGCCGTGGGCGAGAAGCTGCGCCGTACCGTGATCGCTCCGGCCGGCAGCGGCCGGGAGGCCGATCTGGTCGAGGCGCGTCAGCGGGAGATGGGCGGCCACACCTTTTACGACCTGGAATACGCCGTGCATCTGAGCGATCGCGATCGCCATGAGCTGGCCACCGTCGTCGCCGACCGGGGCCGGCTGTACACCTTTGCCGCCAGCACCAACGAACTGCGCTGGCCCCGGGTCAAGGAGTTGTTTGAGCGGGTGATCGGCTCCTTCACCCTGCAGATCTGATGGGCTCTGCCGATGGCGATGTGCTCGTCATCGGCGCAGGCCTGGCGGGCTCTCTGGCGGCCCTCGCCCTGCGCCAGCAGGGTCTTGGGGTCGTGGTGGTGGCACCGGCCCAGGAGGCCATGGCCTCTTACGCCAGCTATGGCGGCGTGACCGGCTGGCCGGCCCTGCCGGGGGCGCTGGGGCAGGCGATGCTGCGGGCTCCGGGCTGCTGGAGTGCCCTGGAGCAGCGCCACGGCTCCCTGGGCTGGCAGGCCTGCGATCTGAGTCTGCATTGGCAGGAGACACAAGCCGTAGCCGCTTTGCCTCTGGTGGAAAGTCTGCTGGCCCAGGTGCCCGGAGCCCGCCAACAGGAACGGCGGCTGATCCTGCCCTTTGGCCGGGTCGATGGGGTCCGCCTGGCCCAGGCCCTGCCGCTGGCGCTTGATCGCTGCGGTGTGCGCCGGCTGGAGCGGCAGGTGCTCCGTCTGGAACCCTTGTCGCCCCAGGGTTGGCGGCTGTGGCTGGCGGGGGGCGATCAGCTCGAGGCCTCCCGGGTGCTGCTGGCGGCCGGACCAGCCAGCGCCGGGCTGTGGCCGTCCCAGGTCGACGGCCGGCCCCCGATCCCGGCCATGAGCTGGTCGGGGGCCCTGGCGCTGGAGGCCGGGGTCTGCGCAGCGGAATCTCTGCCGGCCGGAGCTGCCGAGGGCATCGTGATTCCGCTGCTGGGCGAGCGCCAGGGCCTGGAGGCCCGCTGTCAGGAGTTGCAGCAGCCGGAATGGATCGTCGATGCGGGTCTGGCACCGCGGGGCCGCGGCTGGTGGCTGGGCCAGATCAGTGTGGTGGCGCCGGCCGGCGCCTGGCAGGAGCCACCGGATCCCGTCTGGATGGAGGCGGAACTGCGCCGTCGCCTGGGGGCCGTCTGGCCCCAGCTGGCCCAGCTGCCGGGCCGGTTGGTGCAGGTGCCGGTGGCCTTTCCCGGTGCCGCTGGCCCCCTGTCCGGCGCCATTGAGGGCGCCCCGGGGTTGTGGGGATGGGCGGGCTTTCAGGGCGCCTTTGCGCTGCTGCCGGTGTTGGCACCCGATCTGGCCAGCGCCATCGCTGGGACCAGCTGAGCTGACAGCGGGCCCGAAAGGTTCCATGCTGGCCGCTATGGAGTCAGCAAGCCCATCGTCGACGGCCCCCAGTCGCTGGCCGAACCAGGCCGGAGGGCTCTGGCGGGGTCTGGGGCCGCGGCGGCAGCTGGGCCTGGTGCTGGTGGCGATGACCGCATCGGTTGGGGCCTGGGGCCTGTTCTGGCTCGTGCCCACCGAGGTGGTGGGCAAGGGAGTGCTGCTGCTGCCCGACAACGCCGGCCTGCTCGATGCCCGGGCGGCGGGCCAGGTGCGCCGCATCGCCGTGGCTGTGGGGGATCGGGTGCGGCGGGGCCAGGTGCTGCTTGAGCTCTACCTGCCGGTGCTGGAAAAGGAGCTGGAGCAACAGCGCGCCAACCTGCGTGAACTCGAGCACCAGAATGCCGCCCTCGATCGGCGTGATCGCCTGCGGCTGCAGAGTGAGCAGTTGGCGGTGGACACCGCCCTGGCCAAGTTGCGGGGGGACGCGGCGCGCTACGGCGCCCTGCGCAGCACCTACGCCGAGAAGCTCAGAAACCTGCAGTGGTTGAGTCGGCGCGAGGTGGTGGCTCCTCTCTCCACCGAGGTGGTGAGTGTGGAACAGGGGCTGACCACCACCGGCGTGAATCTCGATCAGGTGCGCATCGAGGAGAAAAAGGTGCTCACCGCGTACCAGCAGGTGAAGCTCTCGATCGAAACCGAGGCCCTGCAGCGCCGCTACCAGATCGATGATCTGCGCCGCCAGGTCCGGGTCACCGAAGCCAGGCTCGCCTACGACGGCAGGCTGCACGCCGACCGGGATGGCCAGGTGCTCGATCTGCAGGTGATCCCGGGCCAGACCGTGGCGTTGGGGCAGCGGCTCGGCACGATCGGGCGTTTGCCGGCGGGCCTGCCGCTGCGGGCGGTGTCCTATTTCGCGCCGGCCGATGCCCGGCGCCTGCGGCCTGGCATGCCGGTGGAGGTGGTGCCCCAGTGGGATCAGCGCGGGCGCTTCGGCGGCATTGTCGGCAAGGTGCGCCAGGTCAATGTGTTGCCGGCCACGGAGGAGGACATCTCCACCACGATCGGCAATCCCCAGCTGGCCAAGGCCCTGAGCGAGAATGGGCCGGTGATGCGGGTTCAGATCGCCCTGGAACGGGATCCCCGCAGCCACGATGGCTTCCGCTGGACCCTTTCCGGCGGCAGCGATGTGTTTCCGGTGCGCGAAGGCCTGACGGTGGAGAGCCATGCCTATGTGGAATGGCGCACGCCCCTCTCCTACCTGCTGCCGAGCCTGCGCTCGATCACCGGCGGTTACCGCAGCTCCGCGATCGACCGCCATTGGGCGCAGGGGCTGGAGCAGCCGGGGGCGGCGGGATGGTGAAACCTCCCTCCTCGCGGCAACTGTTCCGTCAGGAGATGCCCTGGCTGGTGGCTGAGGTGCTGCTGCTGGTGGTGATCGCCAATGCCAACGCGCCGGAACTGTGGTTCTGGTTCGTGGTGCTGCTGGTGATCCTGGCCTACCGGATCGAGCGTTTCCTGGCCAGCGGCGATCACCCCGGGCCTTAGGGCAGGACCTCCCAGGCCGCCTCAAAACTGAGGGCGGTGTTCAAGAGCTGCTGGCAGGCGACGGCCCGCCGGCCGCCGGATCGACCCATCAGCACAGCATTGGCCTCGGCGTCGGCGAACACGGTCGCCTCGGCGGCCTCCAGGTCCGCCAGCGCCTCAGCCAGGTTGTCCTGCTGCTCTCGGTGCTGCCTGGGCGAGTGCCTCTCCTGGCCTTGCAGGCTCCAGAGTTCCAGCCGCTCGGCCAGGGCTCGCAGGCCTGCCACCTCGGCCGCCAGCAGGCGCGTCAGGCTCGGCCCTGTCATCGGCACCATCGGCAGTCGCAACAGGGTGCGATAACTGGCGATCAGTTCGCTGAACAGCTGCTCCTGCAGATCCCAGAGGCGCCCCAGCCGCTCGCCGAGCTGGTCGCTGCTGAGCTCCACTTCTGCCTCAGGCCGCTGGCTCTGCAGCTGCAGCAACAGGGCCAGCAGTCCATTGCGGCGGGCCACGCGCACGCTGGCCTCCGCCTCAACTCCGCCCTCCAGTTGCAGCGCACGCTCCCGCA
The DNA here is from genome assembly GCA_943324725.2 of Bordetella parapertussis. Classification (GTDB taxonomy): domain Bacteria; phylum Cyanobacteriota; class Cyanobacteriia; order PCC-6307; family Cyanobiaceae; genus Cyanobium. The sequence continues at coordinate 5,786 of CALPMR020000180.1, forward strand.
GGGCTGCGGCGAAGCCGGTGTACAGGCGGCGGCAGAGCTGCTGGCGCTGTTCGAGGGCGCGACTGGGCCAGAAGCGCGCCACCGCCAACCAGGACAGCAGCACACCGATCAAGGTCACCAGCAGGCGCAGGGGAATCCAGGTGCTGAGCTGGCTGGCGTGGGCGGTCCAGCCGATGCCCACCACCAGCCCCGCCACCTTGTAGCCGGAATGGAGTCCCAGGGAGCCGCCGAACAGGCGGGTGCAGGCCAGGGCCAGGGCCACCCCGATCGGCATCGGCAGGATGGGACTCAGGGTGGGATGGAGGATCACCAGGATCACGCCCCCCAGCAGGGTGCCCTGCATGCGCTGGATGCCCATGGTGCGGCTGGCCCCCACCGTGCCTCCCAGCACGGCCGCCACCGCCAGGGGCGCATAGACGGGGTCGGGTAAACCCAGCGTGATCACCAATCCGGCCGACAGGCCGGCGGTCAGCGCCAGGCGCAGGTCGGAGCGGGTCAGCAGCGGCGGGGCCGTGGCGCTCATGACGACCCCCCCGATCCCTTGGCTCCGGGCCCTGTCCGGTCGTC